>CAXBLN010000075.1:0-17556 GCA_963976555.1 uncultured Gammaproteobacteria bacterium | reverse complement strand
CAAGAACTATGCAGCGATGAAGTTTTTCATCTTTACCCAGGTTACCGGTATGCTCATGCTGATATCGATACTGGTAATGGCCTATTTTCACTACATACAGTTCGGTTGGTTTAGCTTTGATTACTTCGACCTACTTAAGGTGAGCACCAGTGGTGCCATTGGTATGTGGGTCATGCTTGGCTTCTTCGTAGCGTTTAGCACGAAATTGCCCAGCTTCCCGTTTCATTCTTGGCTTCCCGATGCGCATTCGCAGGCACCGACTGCGGGTAGTGTCATCCTGGCGGGGGTGTTATTGAAAACCGGTGCCTATGGTTTGATTCGATTCGCCATCCCTCTGTTCCCTGAAGCGTCGATGGAGTTTGCGCCGATCGCTATGACTCTCGCAGTTATCAGCATACTTTATTGTGCCAAGGTCGCCTTTGCACAGACAGATATCAAGCGACTGATTGCCTATACCAGTGTCAGCCACATGGGTTTCGTGATGCTCGGCATCTATGCCTGGAACGAGCAAGCTCTGCAAGGCGCTGTGATGACGATGCTTGCCCACGGGCTGAGTGCGGCGGCGCTGTTCATGTTGGCGGGTGGTTTACAACACAGAATACATACGCGGAATATGGATCACATGGGCGGTTTTTGGGCGAAGGTGCCACGACTCTCATTTGTTGCCTTATTCTTCTCTATCGCGGCGCTAGGCATGCCTGGCCTCGGCAATTTCGTCGGAGAATTCCTGGCACTATTGGGCGCGTTTAAGGCAAATATTACTCTGACCGTAGCTGCGGCATTCGGCCTCATCTTCGCGTCGGTCTATTCACTCTGGGTTATCCAGAAAGTCTTCCATGGGGTATATCGAAACTCCGATTTCGATGACAGCCACCTGAGCGACCTGAGTCGTCGCGAAATGTTCTACTTCGGCGCTATGATGATCGGATTGATCTGGATGGGAATGTATCCGCAGACTTTTCTCGATATGTCCTCTACGACGATTGAGAACTTACTTAACGAAACCGGTCAGGTTCTCTTCGCGGTGGGGCAATGACGGCTATGACTATGACGTTTGATGATTTACTGCCGCTATTGCCACTGCTGATCGTGACGGCCACGGCGGTGTTGGCCATGCTGATGATTGGTATACGCCGCAGCTACATCTTGACCAGTGCCATAACGATAACGGGTCTGCTGATAGCTACTGTGGTGGCAATTCTGATGATGGATTGGACCAATCAACAGATTACACCGCTCCTCATTATAGATCAGTACAGCCTTCTATTTACCGTAGTGGTCTGCGCGGCGTCCATGCTCATAGCTATCCTTAGCTTTCCTTATTTCTTCGAGCTGGATGATCACAAGGAAGAATTTTTCCTGTTGTTGGTAATAGCGACAATCGGTGCGATTGTGATGGTGAGCAGCAATCACTTCATTAGCACTGTGCTGGGTCTAGAGACCTTGAGTATGTCACTTTACGGTATGGTTGCTTATCCGTTACATAGTAAGATGTCGGCGAAGTACCCACTGGAGGCGTCGGTCAAGTATCTGGTGTTGTCGGCTGCAGCTTCCGCTTTTATCTTGTTCGGCATGGCGCTGATCTACGCGCAAACTGGTACTTTGTCATTCACCAGTGTTAGGGAACTGCCCGCGGCGGGAATTGGTGATGGCTACACTGTTGTAGCGCTCCTGATGGTCATTTCTGGCATGGCCTTTAAGCTCTCATTGGCGCCGTTTCATATGTGGACGCCGGACGTCTACGAGGGCTCACCTCTTCCAGCAACGACCTACCTCGCCACTGTCGGTAAGGCGGCCATGTTCGTCGTGCTGCTGCGTTTCATAGAGATCAGCGAGGCTCTTTCATTTGAGTCGATGGTTACGGTTCTCACATTGTTAGCGGCAGCGTCGATGCTCGCTGGCAATCTGCTCGCACTATTGCAGGACAATCTTAAGCGTATCCTCGCTTATTCTTCCATCGGCCATATGGGTTACCTGCTCTTAGCACTTATTGCGAGTCACTATACCACTGGCACTATCGCAATCGAGGCGGTCACGTTTTACCTGATCGCCTATGTGATTATGTCGTTAGGTGCGTTCGGCGTCGCTTCTGTTATTTCTTCCAGCGAGAAGGAGTTCGATTCGATAAAAGAATACAGAGGCCTGTTCTGGCGCAACCCCTGGCTGGCGACTATCTTCATCGCGATGCTGCTGTCTTTGGCCGGGATTCCTCTGACCATTGGCTTTATTGGAAAATTCTACATTTTCCTAAGCGGTGTAGAAGCCGGACTTTGGACATTGGTAGGCGTACTGGTATTAGGCAGCGGCATCGGCCTCTACTACTACCTGCGGATTGTCTATCGCATGCTCATGCCTGAGAAACATAGCATTTCCTATAGGGTTGGAGGCATGGAGAGTGTCAGTGCCTATGGTGTTTTAGCGATTCTACTCTTCTTACTTATCTTATTCGGTGTCTATCCCGAGCCGATTATGTCGATAGTAGCCTCGGCCTCAGCGCTCATCTGAGTCGGTAATCTTTTTATCGTAACGACTCCAGCTGCGTGTTGTGTTTGCCGATCGTATTCGGACCACCATGCGTCATTTTCTAAAAGACAAAATTCCCTCAATAGCGCTGCTAGGGATTGTGCTAATAGCGCTGGCCTTGTTCGATGTTTTTTCAAATGAGGCATTGCTGGATTCGAGGCAAGATTTCGATAGGCGGGGACTAAGTCAGCTCTTCGCCCAGGGCAGCTTTGACAATGATCTCGTCGTCGATACCTATCTGCTAAGTGCCGGCTCTGAAATAGAAGCGCTTAGCAATCTGCACCTATTGAATCTGGATCGGGATAGACTCGCCTATATTGCTCGAAGGGGAACAGAGGCCACTACTGCCGACGATGGCTTCAATGGAAAAATCGATCTGCTGGTCGCCGTCGATATGTACGGTCGCATCAGTGCCGCGCGCGTAATCGAGAAAATTGACTCCGATAGGCTCTATGGGGTTGTAGACATAATCGACTCGAAGTGGATGAACGAGTTCAGTGGCAATAGCATGCGAGACATTTTGCGCTTAAGTTGGCAGCCGATAACCGCTGAGAACGAAATTGATCAATTCGTGGGTGCATCGATTACTCCAAAGTCTGTAGCGAATCAAATTTATGATGCGTTGGTATTCTATCAGTCGAACTGAACTCATTCGAGGAAGCTAGGAAACTTATGGCATTCAAAGACTATTTCTCGGAACACGCTCAGGTCTACGCGCAAGCCCGGCCAGATTACCCCCAGGAGTTGTTCGATTTCTTGGGGGCACAGTGTGCTGACCATGATCTTGCCTGGGATTGTGCCACAGGCAACGGTCAGGCCGCAGTATCTCTGTCGAGAATTTTCAAGCGCGTGATAGCAACAGATGGCAGTACGGAGCAAATTCAGCAAGCGCTGCCGGCCCCAAATATAGACTATCGCCAGGCGACCGCTGAGGACGCTGTCCTCGATGTGCACTCATGCGATCTAATTACCGTAGCCCAAGCCCTGCATTGGTTCGATGCTGACGCATTTTTTGAGAACGTCGCTAGTTTCCTCAAGCCTGAGGGCGTATTCGCAACCTGGAGTTATGGCATACACAGAATCAATGAGCCAATCGATGCTGTAGTTGGAAGACTTTATGAAGAAATTCTTGGGGAATATTGGCCTCCCGAACGGCGAATCGTTGAAAATCATTACCGCGATATTTCGTTTCCCTTTAGCACGGCATTGGAAGAAGGGCTCGTTATGTCCCGCAATTGGAATTTGGAGCAGCTGTGTAACTACATTAATTCCTGGTCTGCATTGCAGCGCTATATGAGGCGCAACGGTAGCAATCCTTTGGCTCTGGTTCAGGAAGAGCTTCTTCAGGCCTGGGGCGAAGCTCCCGAGGATACCCGTCTTGTCGAATGGCCGCTCACGGTGATCGTGGGGAGGAAGTGACCTCGCTCACCTTGGTATTGGGGCTTAATCAGACTATCATTGTGCGCAATTCAGGCAGCTAGGTAACATCATGTCTACAAGCAAGATCTCAGTTATCGGCGGCGGTAGTTTCGGTACGGTGATAGCCAATATTACTGCAGAGAATGGATTCGATGTCGGTTTCTGGATGCGCAGCAAGTCTCGTGCTGAACAGTTAAACAAGCTCCATGAAAATGTTCAGTATCTACCTGACTATAAGTTAAGCGACAGAATCGTAGCCAGCAACGATATGGCCGCCGCCGTTAGTGATGCGGGCCTCATCTTCGTCGCGGTGCCGAGTTCATCGTTCCGTCAGGTAGTGCGCGACATGGTGCCACATATATCCAGCGACGCTGTGCTAATAAGTACTACTAAGGGCATCGAGTCAGGCAGTTTCAACCTAATGAGCCAGATATTGAATCAGGAAGCGCCAGGTGCCAAGGTAGGAGTATTGAGTGGTCCCAATCTGGCGATGGAAATTGCAAAGAAAGACCTTACCGGTTCCGTGATCGCGAGTCCGCATGAAGACGTGCGCGAACTGGTAAAGAACGCACTAAAGTCAAAATATTTTCGCGTCTATGCCAACGACGACATGTTCGGAGTCGAGCTTGGCGGTTCACTGAAGAATATTTACGCGATCATCGCGGGCATTGCCGCAGCGTTGGGCATGGGACACAACACCAATAGCATGCTGGTGACTCGTGCACTGACCGAGATGGCGCGCTTCGGGAAAGAACTCGGTGCCGACCCAATGACCTTCCTCGGGCTGGCGGGAGTTGGCGACCTCGTGGTTACGTGTTCGACACCCCTGAGTCGGAATTACAGAATTGGTCTCGCGCTCGGCAAGGGGACTCCGCTGGATGTAGCTATAGCCGAACTCGGGCAGGTTGCGGAAGGAGTGAATACGGTCAAGCTAGTTAAAGAGAAAGCCGATGAGTTGGGTGTCTATATGCCACTAGCGGGCGGACTCTATAAGATAATTTATGAGAATGATTCTCTAGAGAATATCATTTCATCATTGATGCTGGGCGAACAGGCTCTGGACGTAGAGTTCGAGGCGAGCGAAGATAAGAATTTAGGCTCGTGATCGATATCGCTTAAGTAACTTTAGTAATAATAAGTAACGCATTGTAAAGAGAGAAGAGACTAGCTGCCGAGAAAGCAGACGCTCGTGTGTGCAGGAGAGAACTTATGTCAGATGAATTTTTAGAAATTGTTGATAATATTAAGCAGCCATCGGTATGGGTGCGTGTATTGTTCATGATTGTGTTTGGAGTTGCCTCTTATTTACTTTTAATCCCACTCATCATCATACTAAGTATCGCACAGGTTGCGTTTGCGCTGATCACCGGCGAGGTTAATGCGAACCTAAAATATTTTTCAGCCAGCCTCGACCTCTATGTGTCTCAGATAGTTAGATTCTTAACCTCTCTCTCGGAGGAGAAGCCATTCCCGTTCTCTGACTTTCCCCAGGTAGAGGATAGCTCGCTGACCGAAGCGCCGGCAGCGGATGTGGCAATGGCCGCTGGCAATTCGCCTTCAGGCGAAGAGAAGCCGAAGCCGGCCTCGAAACGAAAGACGGCGGCGAAGAAGGCTTCTGCAAAGAAGGTAGTCAAGAAAAAGTCAGCGAAAAAGGCTGTGACTGAGAAAACTGCAAGCGCGCAGAAATCCATAGATGAAGACCCTGGCAATATCTAAGTAAGCTTACTTATCATCGAGGCCTAGCGATGCTGCTGTACCTACTGCGTCATGCGATAGCCCAGGAAAGGGCAGAATCAGATGCTGCTCGAGAGTTGACCGCCGAAGGAATCGCTCAGGCGCGTTCTGTTGCGCAGAAGTTCAGCAATTACTCTCCACTTATGGAACGGGTGATATGCAGCCCCTATGTTCGAGCGCAACAGACAGCATCCTACCTGATGCCGGAGTTTCCTGACCTAGAATTAGTGAGCGATGAGCGTTTAAGGCCAGAAGGCGACATCTACGCAGTGTTAGACTCAATCGAAGCTTACGCCCTGGAACACTTGCTGCTCGTTGGTCACAATCCATTTATGTCTAGAATATTATCGCTTTTGGTGGACGGGCCTATTGAATCCCATCACTATGTGGGCAATGCTCACCTGTACTGCGTCTCGATGGATGTTGTCGCGCCGGGATGTGGCGAGATACTCTACACCCTCAAGCCATAAATTCAATTTAAGGGAAATATGACCGTCAAATCACAGACAGTTTCAAATCGATTCCTGCTGTTCTTGCTGTTCAGCGGCCTGCCGCTCGTCAGCTTCGCACAGCCCGTCGTGGGATTTACAGACCATGGCCTGCTTAGCGGATACCCGTATTCCGAGATCGTAGAGCGGGATCTTCAGCGCGATATCAATCATCGTATCGTTCTTGGTAGCTTGGAACGCATCCGCGGTGAGGTGATCCCAGAGGATTCGGAAAGACTACGGGGGGATGTTACTCGAATTACCTACGAGGTCTCGCAGGAATTTTCCGGCGAAGATGCGCATCGATTTTTTCAAGAGCAACTGGATAGCAGAAACTACGAGTTACTGTTCGAATGTCAGGGTAGGGGCTGCGGAAGCAGCAACTATTGGGCGAATGACATCTTTCGTAATCGAATCCTATACGGTCCGGAAAGCAATCAGTACTACATGGCATTTCGCGCTAACCCCGGTCTGGAGAACGATCCTTACTTCTCCGTTTATATCATTACTCGAGTCAATCGAAGAATCTATGCCTACGTCGAAATAGTGGAGCCGGGCGGGACTCAGGAGGCAGAGCAAGTAGCAGCAGTAGCGGTGCCTGTTCCTGTGATAGTAACCACAGGCACAGGTGCGGGCGAGAACTTGCTGCAACGACTTCGTGAGCAAGGAAGCGTGATCGTGCCAGCCTTAGAGTTTCAGGCGAATGACCGCCTAGCCGTAGCGGCGAATATTGAACCGATAGTGGCCACGCTTAACGCGGATCAATCCTTGATGGTCTATCTCGTCGCCCACCTTACCGAGGATGGTCAGACCCTGGAAGTGCTCATGCGAAGGTCTGCGGCCAGAGCTACGGCATTGAGGCAAGCGTTGCTAGCGGCGGGCATCGAGGCGCGACGAATTCAGGCCGCGGGCGTTGGCCCGTTGGCGCCGAATTGCGTTGCTGGAAATTGTGCAGAGCGAATCGAGTTAGTACTGCGCTAGTTAGCCATTATTTGCTTACCAGGGATAGAAATTCCGAGCGCGTCGATTGACTGTTTCTGAAGGCGCCGAGCATGCAGGATGTCGTCATGATCGAATTCTGTTTCTCTACACCGCGCATCATCATACACATGTGCTGGGCCTCGATAATTACGGCGGCTCCAGCTGCGTCAGTTTTCTCTACGATGCAGTTAGCTATCTCACTAGTGAGGTTTTCCTGAATCTGTAATCGCCGCGCGAAGGCATCTACGATTCTGGCTATCTTAGAGAGGCCAATGACCTTTCCCTTCGGAATGTATGCTACATGGCACTTTCCAATAAACGGGAGCATATGATGCTCGCACATGGAATAAAGCTCGATGTTTTTAACGATCACCATCTCATCAGTGTCTGAGGGGAACAGGGCGTTGTTGATGACTTCGTCGATGTTCATCGAATAGCCCTGGGTTAGAAACTCCATTGCCTTGGCTGCTCGTTGAGGTGTATCAATTAGTCCCGCTCGCTTTGGGTCCTCTCCAATCTGCTTGAGGATGTCCAGAAAAGCCTGTTCCATAGTCATTCACCGTTTGCTGTGTATTGCTACTTGTAGAGGGGCGAGAGATTAGCATATTAACAGCCGCTTGCAGACTCCCAGGCGAATTTATTGCGCGCTAGGTTTCAGCGGGTGGTTTTCAGCTACAATCACCTATTCGTCGCAAACGTGGCCAGGAATCAAGGTGAAAATTCAAGAATACATACAAAGAGTGGCGCAGCGTCTGGACAGCGCAGACCTTTGTTACGGCCATGGAACAGACAACCCACTGGATGAAGCCTTCTATCTCATCTATGGTCTGTTGGGCATAGATTTTAACGATGAGCAGGCGGTTCAACGGGAGCTAACCGATGCCGAGTCGATGAAGATCGAAGCGGCGCTTGAGTGTAGGGTTAATGAGCAGATACCGACAGCCTACCTCGTCGGACGCGCATGGTTTGCAGGACACGAGTTCCACTGTGACGAACGGGCTTTGGTGCCTCGATCTCCCATCGCTGAATTAATCCACGGCAACTTTCAACCCATGCTAGAGCAACCAGCCACGCGAGTGCTGGATCTGTGCACCGGTGGCGGCAGCATAGGCATCGCCATCGCATTACAATGGCCCGATTGTCAGGTAGATTTGGTGGATATTTCTATCGATGCCTTAGCTCTGGCGAAGAAAAATATAGCGCTTCACGACTTGGGCGACAGAGTCAGGACGATCGAGAGCGATCTGATGCAGGCAGTTGTCGGGGAATACGACCTGATCGTCTCTAACCCTCCCTATGTACCGATCGAGGAATATGTGGAACTGCCCGTGGAATTTTCCCATGAGCCCAAGCTGGGGCTAGTCAGTGCTGACGATGGTCTGCAACTGCCTCTTAAAATTTTACGTGATTCGGTCGATCACATGAGCGAGTCGGGTGTTTTAGTGATGGAAGTCGGCCATAGCCATGGGCAATTGTCTGAGCGGCTGCCGCAGGTTCCGCTGCTCTGGCTTGAATTCGAAAACGGAGGCGAAGGGGTGCTAGCCCTTACCGCCAGGCAATTACTGCAGTACAGAGAACAGTTTATTTAGTGTACAATCCCGTGGCTTTTCGGCCCTGCTGCCAGTACCCGTAATACATAAACCGCATTTCGAGTGTCCATATGTCAGGAAACAGTTTTGGCAAATTGTTTACAGTAACCAGCTTTGGCGAGAGCCATGGGCCGGCGCTCGGTTGCGTGGTTGACGGCTGCCCTCCAGGCATGGAACTGAGCGAAGCCGACATGCAGCGCGATCTCAATCGTCGCAAGCCAGGTCAGAGCCGTTTCACTACTCAGCGCAAGGAGGATGATGCGGTTAAAATCCTCTCGGGAGTGTTCGAGGGAAAGACCACCGGTACGCCTATCGGCTTGCTGATCGAGAACACCGATCAGCGCTCTAAGGACTACAGCAAGATCAAGGATCAATTCCGTCCTGCGCACGCCGACTATACCTATCAGAATAAGTACGGAATACGTGACTATCGCGGTGGTGGACGGGCATCCGCGCGAGAGACCGCTATGCGCGTCGCTGCGGGCGCCATCGCCAAGAAATACCTGGCTCAGACCTGCGGCGTCGAAATTCGCGGCTATCTCAGCCAACTCGGTCCTATTGCGATCGATAGTGTGGACTACGAGGAGGTCGAGAATAATCCGTTCTTCTGTCCCGATGCCTCGAAAGTGGCGGAAATGGAAGAATATATGGCCGCATTGAGTAAGGAAGGGAACTCGATTGGCGCTAGAATCACAGTATGCGCCTCGAACGTGCCGGTTGGTCTTGGCGAGCCGATATTCGATCGTCTGGACGCCGATATCGCCAAGGCGCTGATGAGCATCAATGCCGTAAAGGGTGTGGAGATTGGCGCAGGATTCGAATCTGTCGTCCAGAAGGGCACGGAGCATCGAGATGAGATTACTCCGGAAGGCTTCGAGAGCAACAATTCTGGTGGAGTGCTCGGCGGAATATCGAGTGGGCAGGATATAGTGGCGAGCATCGCCCTTAAACCAACGTCGAGCATTCGCCTACCGGGAAAGTCCATCAACATCGAGGGGGAGGCCGACGAGGTGGTGACCACAGGTCGACATGACCCCTGCGTCGGTATACGCGCGACTCCCATAGCCGAGGCTATGCTGGCATTAGTTTTGATGGATCACCTGCTACGAGATCGCGGCCAGAACTCTGTCGACAGAACATCAGGCAAGACCACCACATAGTCTAAGATTGCCTCTCAGGCTAGATCTATATCAATCTAAGAAAATATTTATAGATCAATAAATTATACGGTTTAGTTAATTTAAAATATTAATATTTAGTAGGTGAGTGAAAATGAGCAGTAAAACGCTATATGACAAGATCTGGGATGCCCATCTGGTTACTGAGAGAGTGGATGGCACTGCATTGATTTATATCGATCGCCACTTGATACACGAAGTAACCTCGCCGCAAGCCTTCGAGGGCCTGCGGCTGGCGGGGCGCCTGCCATGGCGCGCCGATGCGAACTTCGCGACGCCAGATCACAATATTCCCACCACCTCTGCAGAGCGCCAGCAGGGTCTGGAGGGCATAAAAGACCCGGTATCAAAGATTCAGGTACGCACGCTAGACGATAATTGTCGCGAATTCGGTATATTCGAATTAAAAATGACCGACGAACGTCAAGGCATAGTACACGTAGTGGGCCCGGAGCAAGGGGCTACTCTCCCGGGCATGACTATCGTTTGCGGAGATTCGCACACCTCTACCCATGGGGCTCTCGGGGCGTTGGCTCATGGTATCGGCACCTCGGAGGTAGAGCACGTTCTCGCCACCCAGTGCCTAATGCAGAAGAAGGCAAAGAATATGCTGGTGCGGGTCGATGGCAAGCTCAAGCCGGGCTGCACAGCGAAGGATATCGTCCTCGCCATCATCGGCAAGATTGGCACGGCTGGCGGCACGGGATTCACTATCGAATTCGGTGGAGAGGCCATCGCGGCTCTGTCCGTGGAGGGCCGCATGACGGTCTGTAACATGGCTATCGAAGCCGGAGCGAGAGCGGGCTTGATCGCCGTCGATGAAACCACACTGGAATACATCAAGGGTCGGCCCTTCGCGCCAAGCGGCGAATTATGGGAGCAGGCAGCCCAGGCCTGGCGTGGTCTGGTTAGCGATGCTGCCGCCGAATTCGACGCAACGGTTGTGTTGCAGGCTGAAGATATAGAGCCACAGGTTACCTGGGGTACATCGCCCGAGATGGTTGTGTCCATATCTGGACGGGTGCCAGACCCAGCGCAGGAAGCCGACGAGACCAAGCGCGGTAATATTCAGCAAGCCCTCAAGTACATGGGGCTTCAGGGCGGAACCGCCATAAAGGATATCAAGCTAGATTGTATCTTTATAGGCTCCTGCACAAACTCGCGTATCGAAGACCTGCGAGCTGCGGCAGCGGTTGTAAAAGGCAAGAAGGTAGCCGCAAGTGTAGAGGTGGCGATGGTGGTGCCCGGATCCGGCTTGGTCAAGAAACAGGCAGAAGCCGAAGGTCTGGACAAGATATTTATCGAGGCGGGGCTGGAGTGGAGAGAGCCGGGTTGCTCGATGTGCCTGGCCATGAATGCTGATCAGCTTGGCGATGGCAAGCACTGCGCATCGACGTCGAATCGCAACTTCGAAGGACGGCAGGGTTTCGGTGGGCGCACCCACCTCGTGAGCCCGGCCATGGCAGCAGCGGCAGCCATAGCTGGCCACTTCGTTGACATTAGAGATTTTTCTTAAATCCTTATAAAACAGAATATTAAGAGATAAATATGAACAAGTTTATTACAGAGAAAGGATTGGTTCTGCCATTGGATCGGGCGAACGTGGATACTGACTTCATCATCCCCAAGCAGTTCCTGAAATCGATCAAACGCACTGGCTTCGGCGTTAACCTATTTGATGAGCATCGCTACCTCGATAAGGGCTTGCCCGATGCTGACAACAGCGGCCGCCCGCTGAATCCGGACTTCGTGCTGAACCAGCCGCGCTATCAGGGCGCTAAGATCCTTCTGGCCAAGGATAATTTCGGCTGCGGCTCCAGCCGCGAACACGCCCCCTGGGCATTGGATGATTATGGCTTTAGAGCGATCTTGGCCCCGAGCTTCGCCGACATCTTCTTTAACAACTGCTTCAAGAACGGTCTACTGCCTATCGTACTCGACAAGGCCATAATCTCTGAGTTATTCGCGGAGGTTGAGGCTAACGAAGGCTATCAGCTGGAAGTGGACCTGCAGCAACAGATAATCGTCAAAGCAGATGGCACTAGCATCCCGTTTTCAGTGGATGAGTTCCGCAAGCACTGCCTGCTTAATGGCCTCGATGATATCGGGCTCACTCTAGAGGATTCGGGCAAGATCAGTGCCTTCGAAGAAAAATGGCGCAGTTCTGCTCCTTGGTATTTCACGACGACCGGCGCGACTACGACCTAGGCTCCAGTAGCGTAAGTGGCTTATCGGAGCGGTGGTAATCGCTAATTGACCGCAAACTGAAATAACCTTTTATATCAAGAATTTAGAGAGAAATAGTATGACTAAGTACAATGTAGCCGTAGTAGGCGCTACTGGCGCTGTTGGCGAGACTCTTTTAAGCATTTTGGAGCAGCGCAATTTTCCAGTAGATCAAATATTTGCCCTGGCCAGCGAGCGTTCTGCCGGCAACACCGTGATGTTCAATGGCAAGCCTGTGATGGTGACCGACCTAGCGGAATTCGATTTCAGTCAGGCGCAGATTGGGCTGTTTTCTGCCGGCGGCAGTGTTTCCGCGGAATTCGCCCCCAAGGCAGGAGAGGCGGGTTGTGTGGTCATCGATAACACCTCACATTTCCGTTATGACGACGATATCCCGCTGGTAGTGCCTGAGGTGAATCCGGGCGCCATAGCGCAGTACACAAACCGCAACATCATCGCCAACCCCAATTGCTCGACTATTCAGATGCTGGTAGCCCTGAAGCCCATTCATGACGCGGTGGGCATCAAGCGAATCTCGGTAGCGACTTATCAGGCCGTTTCCGGCACGGGCAAGAGTGCAATTGAGGAGTTAGCGAAGCAGACCGGCGAGCTTCTTAATGGCAGAGAGGCCGAGTGCAAGGTGTATCCGCGGCAGATCGCGTTCAATGCACTGCCACAGATCGATGTCTTCATGGAGAACGGCTATACCAAGGAAGAGATGAAGATGGTCTGGGAGACTCAGAAGATCTTTGCGGATAAAGATATCCTGGTCAGCGCGACCTGTGTACGCATCCCCGTATTCTATGGGCATTCCGAGGCAGTGCAGATCGAGACTCATAAGAAAATTAGTGAGCAGGAAGTACGCGACCTATTGGCGAATGCCGCTGGAGTGACGGTAATCGATGAGCGAGTGGACGGCGGTTATCCCACGGCAGTGCACGATTCTGCGGGCCAGGACGCAGTTTTTGTCGGTAGAATCCGGCAGGATATCTCGATTCCCCATGGTATGAATCTGTGGGTGGTTGCCGACAACGTGCGAAAGGGGGCAGCTCTTAACTCAGTACAGATAGCCGAAGAGTTGATAAAAAGCTATTTATAATGAATACTTGCATGCTGTAGTGAAGATACATTCTTAATAAGTTTGCAGCATCGACAATAGTGTTCACTAACCGACTGTGCTGAATTCGAGAGTCATTGAGGGTGTTGGTGAGGAAATTCTAGAAACTCGCCAACGACCTGCTGAGAGAAAAAGGGACTATGCTACGTAAATTCGTCGTCATTCTGACCATGCTGCTTTGCAGTATGGCGACTCAGCTGTATGCCTTGGGACTAGGCGCTGTCACCGTAGAGTCCTCGCTCAATCAGCCGCTGCGTCTGCGTATCGAGATACTGCAGCTTGGCGATACCCGCCTGCAAGACATTCGTATTGGCATGGCTTCAAATACGGACTTCGAGCGATTCGATGTCGATCGCGCGAGCTTCCTATCGAATGTACGCTTCAGCGTAGAGTCAACGAATCAGGGCAATGTAGTTATATTGACTTCCTCGCAGATTGTTCGCGAGCCCTATCTTAGCTTTATACTCGATACACGTTGGCCCAATGGTCGCTTGCTCAGTGAGCACACGGTCTTATTGGATCTTCCTGTCTTCAACGACCAGCAATCGACGCCCGAAGTAAGGCAGCCGATTAGTCCGGTTTTACGAGCACCTGTCAGCAGTGAACCTCCAAGCGTTGCGGAGCCCTTCGTCAATTCGGCTCCGACACCAGCTGTGACGGCTCCAAGCTCTGGCAATTCCGGTGCGAACCTGCAGCCGGAAGTGCTTGAAGCGCAAGCCGAACCGGCAGTTGCAGAAGAAGCGGCAGAATCGACCGCGACTGAAACCACAGAAGCCGAAGAGGTAGTCGTTGCAGACGAGCCTGCGGAAGTCCCACCGATTGCAGCGGCAGAACCAGTCGAAGAAATTGCGCCGGCTGAACCGGAAACTGAGGTAGCCATTCAGGCTGAAGAGGAGCCTGCAGCACCTGTAGTCAGCGAACCGCAAACGATTGAGACCGACGGCAGCGACACGCTATCCGATATTGCTCTGCAAGTAAGACCAGACAGCTCTGTCTCCATGCAACAGACAATGCTGGCGATACAAGAGCTGAACCCCGATGCCTTTGCACAAGGCAACATCAATCGCCTACGCAGCGGTCAAGTACTACGAGTACCCAGCCTGGAAGAAATTCAAGCGATCAATCCGCGAGATGCTGTGAACGAAGTAGCTCGTCAGAACCAAGACTTCGCAGACACCGATGTGCAACCACTTGCAGCACCGGCAGACGCAACGCCAACTCAAGACGATCAACCTCAGGGGCAGTTGAGTGTTGTCAGCTCCGATGACGCGATAGACGCGAATGGCGGCGCAGCCGAACTGGGCAACGCTGAGAACGAAGCTCTGGATCAGAGAATTGCCGAATTAGAGACACAATTAGCGCAGCGTCAGGAAGAGGCAGATCGAGCGCGAATAGAACGTGAGGAACTCGCTTCACGGATGGTCGATCTGGAGTCTCAGATTGCCGCCGCGCAGGAAATAATTCGACTACAAGATATACAGCTGGCGCAATTACAAGAGTCGCTTGCAGCCGCTGCAGCCGAGGCACAACTTGCCGCAGAGCAGCAAGCCATTCAGGCCGCAGCTCAAGCCGAAGCGGCTCAGTCTGTCGAATCACCTACCAACCTGTTAGATGACGTGATGCGCATACTTACAGGTAATAGCATTTTTATGATCTCAGGCGTGTTGTTGATTATCTTGCTGCTGGTCGTGCTGATGCTGCGCAGAAACCGCGCATCGAAATTAGATGAAGACGACATAGATCAGATCGAAGAGCAGGAATTTGATGTGGCCGTAGAAGATTCTGGCCCGGCAGAAAACCTGAACGACGAAGCGGCCAGTGAATTCCAGGACTACGATCCGGCGGAGCTTGATGATGAGCTTGATGACATCATTGGTGTATCCGATACGGCAGAAAGCGATTCGATAGCAGACGAAGCGGCTGACGCCGAAGACGCACTGGATGTGATTTCAATCGTCGATGGGCTAGTAGGCGAGCAGCAGTATCGCCGCGCATTGAGTATGTTGAACACGTCGCTACAAGAGCAGGGCGATAACGACGAAGTTCGAGAAAAAATTTCGGAGGTCGAAGTTCTACTGGAGGCACAAGAGGCCGAACAGCGTGAACTCGACGAAGTGGCTAGGAAAGAAGAGGCTGCTAGCAGAGAGTCGGAGACGAAGTCATTCCTGGATGACTTGGGTATCGATCTCGACTCCTTCGATTACGAGGAAGAGCCTCATGAGGACGCTGCGGCAGAGAAAACAGAAGAAGACAAGCCTGTCACTGAGACACCGACTGAGACACCGGAATCAGAAGATGTCGATCTGATGTTTGACTTAGGCGGTGATGATGACTCTGCGGAAGGTGATGCAAGCGATGATGATGAGAGTGAAGATATTGCCGCTGAATCAGCCGTCGACGAGATAGAGCAAGATGTAGAGACTTTCGAATTTGATTTGGATGATGATTCAGGCAAGGTGGAGAGCGAAGCCGCTGACCCTGAAGATTTAGAGATAGACACGCTCGAATTTGACGCAGATGCTGCAGAAGAAGTGAAATCTGAGCCGAGTGCTGAAGCTGATGATGAAATTGATATTGAAACGTTTTCCTTCGATTCAAATGCGGCCGCGAGCATAACTGAGGCTGCAGAAGCCGATTCTGCGAGTGCCGACGAAGTGCAGGAAGAAGATCCGAATGCCTTGGAATTTTCATTCGATAAAGATGAAATAGAAGATAATGCCGAGGCGCCTGAGCCGGCGAGCAACGAAGAAGTCGAAACATTCGATTTCGATCTAGAAGACGATAGCAGCGATACGGTCCTCGAAAAGCCTGAAGCAGAGGTAACTACCGTCGCAGAGGCAGAGGGTGATGATTTCGATTTTGATCTCGATGAGTTCGAGGTGGAAACGGCTAGAGAGGAGGATGCGGTCGACTCCGATGATGATTTCCTCGACTTGGACGCTGAAATTAAAAGCACAGATGGCGATGTGACTGAGATTCTAAATGACGATGCAGGCATCGATGAGATAGAGTTCGACCTCGATGAAGAGATTGATGCCGAAGTAGGCAGGAAGGATACTGAAGTCGAAGGCCTTGACCTGGATAGCGATGACGATCTCGAATTCCTCTCAGACGACGATGTTGAGATTGAATCTGTAGACGATGTGGAAGAAGTCGACATGCTGTCCGACGATGACGAAACTGCAACGAAGTTAGAACTTGCCTACGCCTATCAGAAGATGGGTGACAAAGATGGCGCAACGGAGATACTTCAGGAAGTAATTAAGGAAGGCTCCGACGAGCAGATAGCAGAAGCGAAGAAATTGCTTGGCAGTCTCGACGACTAGGTCAGCCAGCTGGCTGACCTATACTTACGTTTATTGCATCGATCCAAAATCGTGCCCACCCCAGAACAGCCTAATGACAAGTGTACCCGGATAGCTCTTGGCATCGAATACGATGGCGCCGCCTATTCCGGTTGGCAGAAACAGAAATCTCCGCAACAAGAAACAGTTCAGCAATATATTGAATCCGCACTAAGCAAGATAGCCGATCAAGAGATTGTTGTTACCTGCGCAGGTAGAACCGATTCGGGTGTCCATGCTACGTGCCAAGTAGTCCACTTTGATAGTGAGGTAGACAGAGGGCGCAAGGCCTGGACTGAGGGCGTGAATAGCCTCCTGCCTAAGTCTATTCGAGTGAGGTGGTCGCGCGAGCAGGACCTGGATTTTCACGCGCGCTTCAGCGCCTTGTCGCGACGCTATCTCTATCTAGTATATTGCCGCGATACAGAATCGGCGATGCTGCATGGGAAGGTGACTCACAACCGCCGTGAATTGAATGCCGATGCGATGCATGAGGCCGCGCAGCACCTGCTCGGTGAGCGAGATTTTTCATCGTTCCGAGCGGCAGGCTGCCAATCCAAGACTGCCATGCGAAACGTGATGCACGCCAATATCTACCGACAGGGTAGCTTCCTCATATTCGACGTGAAGGCGAATGCCTTTCTGCAGCACATGGTGCGCAACATGATGGGATCGCTGATGCAGGTGGGTAGGGGAGAGAAAGACCCAGCATGGATCGCGGAATTACTGTCACTAATGAACAGGACCCTCGCCGCGCAGACAGCACCGCCGGATGGCCTCTATCTCGTTGGAGTCGACTATCCAGAAAGTTGCGGCCTTGTGACTATGACCAGCGCGTTGCCAGACCTGCTGATGGCAGGCATGGAGCCATGGTCCTGAGACCAAATATTTTGAGTTTGCCAGATAGTCGCGAAACTGCGAATTTGATAGAATACGCGTCTTTCATGAGCCTCTAGA
>CAXBLN010000074.1:0-17613 GCA_963976555.1 uncultured Gammaproteobacteria bacterium | reverse complement strand
ACCTGGACTAAAATTTGTGGTATCACGCGGGCGCAAGACGCCCTGGCTGCGGCCGAGCTCGGAGCGGACGCTATCGGTGTGGTGTTGTATCCCAAAAGTCCCCGCGCCGTGCTGGTGGAAGATCTCGCGGAGATAGTTGCGCAGTTACCAGCGCGGATAGTAGTTGTGGCGCTGTTCGTCGATCCGGAGCCCAGTTTTGTGCGTAAGGTATTGGAGACAGGAGAAGTAGACTTGTTGCAGTTTCACGGCTGCGAGACCGCGAATTTCTGCGAACAATTCGAAACCCCCTATATGAAGGCGTTGGCGGTGAAACCGGATAGCGACCTGCAGGCAGCCCTCGCACCCTATGAGTCGGCACAATACATCTTGTTAGACAGCTACGATCCCATGCTGCACGGCGGGACAGGGAAGACATTCGATTGGAAGACCCTGGAAGAGTTGAGTGAGCACCACAAGGGGCGTCTTGTGCTGGCCGGTGGATTGCAGCCAGATAATGTCACAGAGGCGATCGAGAAAGTGCATCCATTCGGTGTCGATGTGAGCAGCGGTGTTGAGGCCAGTAAAGGTATTAAGGATCATTTGAAGATGAAATTATTTATCCAAGGAGTAAGAGCAAGTGGCTAAGCTTGAAGAGTCGGCGGCAGTTATTGATACAGGTATATTCGATGGGCCGGACATGTCGGGACACTTTGGTCCCTATGGTGGAGTGTTTGTAGGTGAGACATTGGTTGCGGCTGTTGAAGAGTTGGCCGAGGTGTATGAGAAGTTGTCGACCGACAAAGAATTCTGGGCGGAGTATGACTCGGAATTGAAACATTACGTGGGCAGGCCTTCGCCGCTATATTTTGCAGAGCGACTTACCGATTCAGTAGGCGGAGCCAGACTCTATCTGAAGCGTGAAGACTTAAATCATACCGGTGCGCATAAAGTTAACAACACCATCGGACAGGCATTGCTTGCGAAGCGCATGGGTAAGACGCGTATCATAGCCGAGACAGGAGCGGGGCAGCACGGCGTTGCCAGCGCTACAGTCGCGGCAAGGCTCGGCCTGGAATGCCATGTTTACATGGGTGCCGACGACATAGTTAGGCAAGCGCCGAACGTCTATCGCATGAAGCTGCTAGGCGCAAACGTAATATCAGTTAAGTCGGGTTCGAGAACCCTGAAAGATGCGATGAACGAGGCGCTGCGGGACTGGGCCACGAACGTGGATAACACTTACTATATTATAGGCACTGTCGCAGGGCCGCATCCATACCCTAAACTAGTTCGCGACTTCCAGTGCATTATTGGCAGAGAAGCGCGAGAGCAATCGCTAGAGCAGATAGGTAGGCTGCCCGATGCCTTAGTTGCTTGTGTCGGTGGAGGCTCCAATGCCATCGGATTGTTTCACCCGTTTCTGAAAGATGCCTCAGTAGCCATGTATGGAGTCGAGGCCGGCGGACGTGGCCTTGAGACCGGCGAGCACGCCGCACCCCTTAGTGCGGGAGCGCCAGGTGTCTTACATGGAAATAGAACCTACTTAATGTCGGATGCCGCAGGACAAATTTTAGAGACGCATTCAATCTCAGCTGGGCTAGACTATCCAGGAGTTGGCCCAGAGCATTCCTGGTTAAAGGATATGAAACGAGTCAACTATGTTGATGCTACGGACATCGAGGCAATGGACGCGTTTCACAAGCTCACTCGACTCGAAGGTATTATCCCTGCCCTGGAGTCCAGCCATGCGGTTGCTTATGCGATGAAGCTAGCGGCGACACTCCCTAAGGATAAGTGCATCATTATTAATTTGTCGGGGCGTGGCGATAAGGATATCGAAACCGTTGCGAAGATCGAAGGAATTGAGCTTTAGGACTATCATTAGCCAACGCTATTCGCGATGCGCGAGTCAGTTTGACGTATGTACAGAATATTCAGGATAGAGATGAGCAGAATCGAAAAAATAGCAGGCCAAGCGAAAGCGACCAATAGAAAGCTTTTAATCCCCTATCTGGTTGCTGGTGACCCGAACCTGCAGACGACCGCCGCGCTTATGCATAAGCTCGTAGAACAGGGTTCGGACATTATCGAATTGGGTATACCGTTTAGCGATCCATCCTCGGACGGCCCGGTAATCCAACGCGGTGTTGAGCGTGCCCTCGAAAAGGATACAACCCTAAAACAGGTATTGGAATTGGTCGCCGAGTTTCGGCAAATTGATAACGATACCGGCATAGTACTGATGGGTTATCTGAACCCAATCGAGATCATGGGGTATCAGGTGTTTGTAGACGCGGCGAGCTCTGCCGGTGTCGACGGTGTCCTCACCGTCGACCTGCCTCCTAGCGAGGCCAGCGAACTGCACGGCCTGCTGCGCGAGAAACAGATAGACACGATCTACCTTGTGGCACCTACGACTCGGGAATCCCGACTCGCCAGCATTATCGAACGTTGTTCTGGCTACTTGTACTATGTTTCGCTGAAGGGGGTAACCGGCGCCGCTCTCATCGACCATGACTCGGTGTCTGCGAACATCGACAGGCTGCGCGCACAAGCTCAGCTACCCATCGTTATTGGATTCGGCATCAAGGATGGGGCAAGTGCTGCGGCCATGGGCAAGTTAGCTGACGGCGTCATTATAGGTAGCGCATTAGTTGAAAAAATCGCTGAATTGGCCGATCAAGTAGGGCAAGATGAAGCGGTGCTACTGGCGACCACCGCCGTAATAGGCGAGGCGAGAGAAGCCTTGGACAATATAGTATAATATCGGAATTCGAGTGACGAGACGGGTTAGATAATGAGCTGGATAGACAAGATTTTACCTTCGATAGCGAATGCTCCAAAGGACGCTAAGAAGTCGGCGGTGCCAGAGGGTACCTGGAAGCAGTGTCCCCGTTGTGATGCCATGTTGTACAAAAAGTCACTCAGCGAAAATTACGATGTCTGCCCGAAGTGTGAGCATCATTTACGCATTACGGCGCGCCGCCGCATCGAATTGTTTCTCGATGCGGACGATCAAGTCGAACTCAATGCGGACATGGAGCCGGTAGACCTCCTGAAGTTTAAGGATAGGAAGAAATACAAAGACAGACTCAGTGCGGCACAGAAAAGCACTGGAGAGAAAGACGCCCTTGTGGTTGTTAAGGGTAAAGTGAACGATATCCCAGTCGTCGTTGCCGCCTTCGAGTTTAGTTTTATCGGTGGCTCTATGGGTGCCGTAGTAGGTGAGAAATTCACTCAGGCGGTTAACACCTGCATAGAAGAGGGTCTTCCACTCGTGTGCTACTCCACAAGCGGAGGTGCGCGCATGCAGGAAGCGTTGATTTCCTTGATGCAGATGCCAAAGACATCAGCTGCGCTGGAGAGACTGAAGCGACATTCCCTGCCTTATATCTCTGTGCTGGTAGATCCTGTCTATGGCGGAGTATCCGCCAGTTTGGCCATGTTAGGCGACGTTAATATTGCGGAGCCAAATGCTCTGGTGGGATTCACCGGGCCGGATGTAATACGCCAGACAGTACGAGTAAAATTGCCCGAGGGCTTCCAGCGCAGCGAATTTCTACTCGAACATGGCGCTATCGACATGATTGTCCATCGCAAGAATTTGCGCAGCAAAATAGCCTCGATTCTCGACAAGCTACTTCATCATAGACGACAAGCCTCCTAAAACTATCGAGTTAATACAATGCCTGCCAAAGGAAGTTCTCTCGAGAGCTGGCTTACGTATATTTCTAGCGTGCATCCACGGGAGATTGAGCTGGGCCTGGATCGAACGCGGCGGGTGGCAGAGCGCCTCGATCTGGTAAAACCTGCAGCATTGGTGGTAACAGTCGCCGGAACTAACGGCAAGGGCTCCTGCGTCGCGACTATGGAGGCCGTCCTTCAGCAGGCGGGGTACAAGACCGGTGCCTACACCTCTCCTCATATCCAGGTTTTCAATGAACGCATTCGAATAGATGGTGTCAACGTGCTGGATGAGTCTCTCATCGACGCGTTTGAGTCGATCGATGCCGTCAGGCAGGAAGAGAGTCTCAGCTACTTCGAGTTTGCCACACTCGCAGGCCTATATCTGTTTCGCGAGGCTAAGGTTGACGTTGCCCTGTTGGAGGTGGGTTTGGGCGGGCGCCTCGATGCGGTGAATATTATCGATGCTGACGTCACGATTATCAGCAGCATTGGCATCGACCACCGCGATTGGCTTGGCGATGACATAGAGACTATCGCCGCAGAGAAGGCGGGCATAATGCGTCCCAAAATCCCCACAGTATTCGGCGGGCTTGTGCCCCCGCTGGCCGTCGTCTCCAGAGCAACGGAGATCGAGGCGCCGCTGCTGGTTGCGGGTCGTGATTATCATGTTGAGGAGCTCTCTGACTCACCGCTGTGGCATTGGCGAGGGCAAATCGCCGATGGCACGAGTCTGGAATGGATGAGCCTACCGCGCCCTAAGCTGATGTTAAGCAACGTCGCAGCGGCCCTTCAGGCTCTAAAGCTGCTTCCGCTTAAGATCGAGAAGGACGATGTCGTCGCGGCGCTGACAGTGCTCAGACTAGCCGCCAGGTTCGAATTTCGTCGAGATTTAAGTAGTAGCAGGAGCGTAATCTTCGATGTAGCACACAATCCCGATGCCATGCAGCAGCTCGCTATTCTCCTTAAGCGCTACAAGGCCCTAGAAAAGGGAGGCGGGCGCATCGCTGCAGTGCTCGCCGTGATGGCAGATAAAGATGTAAGAGGAATGATCACAGCCTTAGAATCCTGTGTAGACATCTGGTATATTGCGCAGGTCGATCAGGCTCGTAGTATGGCCGCACATGAAGTGGCACAAACCCTGAAAGACGTGGGAAAAATCACCGATCCGGAGTCAATAGTGGAATTTGCCACCGTCGAGTCGGCCTATTCCGCAGCCTGCGAGCAGACAGTTGCCGGAGACACTGTTCTCGTTACGGGGTCTTTCTTCACGGTCGCGGCAGTCTACGAGCTAAGCGAGCAGGTTTGATTGAGCATAGCTAGCAATCCTAATCATATTGAGGTGTATACGGCTTGAATCAGGGTGCCAAACAACGAATTGTCGGTACTGTCGTGCTACTCGCCCTAGCCTTAATCTTCCTACCGATCATTTTTGATGGTCAGGGCAGTTATGAAGCGCCTGTAAGCAGTCGTATTCCAGAAGCCCCTATCATTTCCATACTCCCGGAACCGATCCAGTCCCGGCCGGTAATCGTTGGCGATGTTGAACCCAGTCAGCCAGACACGACCGCTATCGATGCCATCGTCGCTGACCTCGAAGACTCTGCTGAAGTTAGAGTTACAGACGCGGCATCGGTAGCCATCACCGAGTCACAAGCTATATTCAGCCGTGAAGTCCCCCAATTGAGCGAAACCGGCCTGCCTCAGGGCTGGGTTGTCCGACTCGGGTCGTTTTCCGATGCTGAGAATGCCAGCAAGTTATTGAGCAGCCTGCAGGAAGCTGGCTATAAAGCCTACACCCGGGTCCTTCCGAGTAATCAGGGAACGCTGACCGGCGTCTTTGTAGGCCCCTGGTTGGACAGAGCTCAGGTGAATGAATACCAGCAGACGCTGCAACAGGAGTTCAATTTAGCGGGTCTGGTAATGCGCTACGAACTCGAGCGCCTATAGCGGTTAGTGCATGGCAAATGGCCTTTAATCAAGTCGATATAGTCATTCTGATAATTACGATACTGTCATCGGCATTCGGGCTATGGCGTGGCCTGATCAAAGAAGTGCTGTCTTTGCTAACCTGGATCGCAGCATTGCTGGTGTCCAGGGTGTACAGTGAGCCACTCGCTGGACTGATGAACGGCATGATAGAGAACGACGGTATACGTTATGTAACAGCCTTTGCCTTGCTGTTCGTGACAGTCATGATGTTAGGAACGTTTCTCAACTTTCTTATGTCGAAGTTGCTGACGTTCACCGGCTTAAAGCTGGCCGATCGACTCTTAGGCGCCGTCTTTGGCGTAGCCAGGGGCGTAATTATCGTGTTGGTGATTCTGTTCATCACCAGCATGTTCGTTTCGGAAACCCAACTGTGGCAGCAATCACAGTTGATTCCCTACGGAATGACTATGATTGAGAAGTCGCAGGTTTTTATCGGGGATATGAATGGCGTTACTGAGACGCCATAATTACTGTTAGTAGCGGAGCTTACTATGTGTGGATTAGTTGGTGTGGTTGCGAGTAAAGATGTGGGTGTTTGCCTTTATGACACCTTAACAGTGCTGCAACACCGTGGTCAGGATGCCGCCGGCATTATGACCAGCGACAACGGCAAACTGAACTTGCGTAAAGACAATGGCTTAGTGAAAGATGTCTTTCGCACGCGTCATATGCGCAGACTTACAGGCAACATGGGCATTGGGCATGTGCGTTATCCAACTGCCGGCAGCTCCAGTCCCGCACTTGCACAACCCTTCTATGTAAACTCTCCATACGGACTAAGCCTTGCTCATAACGGCAACCTGACCAACAGCAAAGAGCTGAGCCGCGATCTATTTAAAGAAGATCTGCGTCACATCAATACTGATTCTGACTCGGAAGTTCTGCTCAATATCTTTGCCCACGAGCTGCAGCGTCGTAACAAGATGAAACCGCTGCCTGAAGATGTTTTTGCTGCAGTAGCCGGAGTCCACAATCGCTGTCGCGGAGGCTTCGCCGCCGTCGTCATGCTGTCGGGCTACGGCATCGTTGGTTTCAGGGATCGCAACGGCATTCGTCCCCTCGTCTTCGGTAGCAGAGAGTCTGCGAAAGGGATGAAGGAATATATGATCGCCTCCGAGAGTGTGGCCTTGGATTCCCAGGGCTTTACCATAGAGCGTGACGTCGCCCCTGGTGAGGCGGTGTATATCGATATTAAGGGGCAGCTGCACACTCAGGTCTGCACCGAAGCGGGCGTGCACACGCCTTGCATCTTCGAGCATGTCTATTTCGCACGACCCGATTCATTGATGGACGGCATATCTGTATACAAAGCACGTCTGCGCATGGGTGAGCGCCTCGCCGATAAAATTGAGCGCGTGCGCCCGGCGCACGACATCGACGTGATAATTCCGATACCCGATACCAGTCGAACCGCCGCTTTGGAATTGGCGAACAGGCTCGGCCTGAAGTTTCGCGAAGGATTCGTGAAGAACCGCTACATTGGCCGCACCTTTATTATGCCGGGTCAGAGTCAGCGCAAGAAGAGCGTGCGCCAAAAACTCAACGCGATCGACCTGGAATTCAGGGGTAAGAATGTGTTGTTAGTGGACGATTCTATCGTCCGTGGCACGACCAGCAAACAGATAATTCAGATGGCGAGAGACGCAGGTGCCGCGAAAGTGTATTTCGCCTCCGCCGCTCCAGCCATACGCTATCCAAATGTATACGGCATCGATATGCCCGCCGCTGCCGAACTTATAGCCTCCGGTAAGACTGAAAAGGAGATAGAGGAGGCCATCGGCGCAGACTGGCTGATCTATCAGGATCTTGACGATCTGATCTCCACGGCGATGGAGGGCAATCCCGATATCCAGCAGTACGAATGTTCGGTGTTCAATGGGGAGTATGTAACCGGCGACGTAGATGAGATTTATCTGAAGCGAATCGAGAATCTGCGTAATGATGCGGCAAAGGCAAAGAAAGCAAGTAAGAAGGCCGCGGCCGCGAATGAGAGCTAAATCAAGCCCACAAGCAATACCAACAATGAAGTAGGGAAGTGAGTCGCCAATGCTATCTGTCAATGCCGAGAAGAACACCGCGAGCCAGGTAGAGGCGGTAGATACAAAGTTATCCCGGCAGGTTCAGACGACTGTCGATGAAGTGAGCAAGGCGCTGCTAGGGAAAGACCATCAGATTCGTCTGGCGCTGTGTTGCCTGTTCTCCGGCGGACATCTGCTCATCGAAGATCTGCCCGGAATGGGTAAGACTACATTGTCCTACGCGCTCGCGAAGGCGCTGGGACTTAGCTACAACCGCATTCAAGGCACGAGTGACTTGCTTCCTGCCGATATTCTCGGCATCTCCATATTCAATCAGACCACTAGCGAATTCACGTTTCACCCAGGGCCCATCTTCAGTCAACTGGTGCTGGCCGATGAGATAAATCGCACTACGCCCAAGACCCAGAGTGCGCTTCTGGAGGCGATGGAAGAGAGGCAGGTAACGATTGAGGGTGAGACTCGCACGCTGCCCGATCCCTTCTTCGTCATCGCGACACAGAACCCCGTTACGCTGGCCGGAACCTATCCCTTGCCGGAATCACAGTTAGACCGTTTCCTGATGCGCCTGCGACTTGGTTATCCAGATCAGCGTGCGGAGCGCGAACTGTTAGAAATGGATACTGAGCGGGACAAAGTCGAGGCGATCAATCAGTGCCTGACATTAGAAGAGGTTATTCAGTTTCGTCTACAGTCAGCTCAGGTCAATGCCAGCGAATCTCTGCTGGACTATGTTCAGCGCCTGATAGCCTTCACCCGTGGCAAGGACGAATTTCATTTCGGCCTGTCACCGCGGGGCAGCTTGGCGGTTATGCGCTCGGCAAAGACCTGGGCGCTCATGAACGGACGCAATCATGTCGTGCCGGAAGATGTGCAGGCGATTCTTCCTTCGGTCGTAGAGCATCGTCTGCGAGCGACGATGGATGATAACGGTCACAGCGGCGCATCTCTGGTGCAGCGCCTGCTTAACGAAGTCGATGTAATCGAATAGCTTGTATCAATACCTGCTACTAACACAACCAATCGTACGCTCTGAGTAACCGCCATGACAGCCAGTCTACGGGTAACACTCAACAACAACTTTCAACGCTGGGTCGCGAAAAGAATTCCTCCGCGCGATAGAGTCACGTTGAATCGTAAGAATATTTTTATCATCCCAACGCGCAACGGACTGCTATTTGTCTTCTGTTCCGGGCTCGTGTTCATCGCGGCTATCAATTACGCGGTCAGTCTCGCTTTCGCTCTAGCTTTCATGATGGTGAGTATATTTATTCTTTCCATATTGCATTGTTTTAACAATCTGAATCAGCTGACCCTGGAGAGCCGTTCTGCTAGGGATGTGTTTTGCGGCGAGGAAGCATGTTTTACCGTGCAGCTATCCCGTTCTCCCAAGCGTCGACACGAATCCTTGGAGCTAAATTTTCTAGAGGGCAGTGCCAGTTATTCGGATCTGGTTGTGAGAGACCTTGAGCAAGTCGAGGTGTTCGCTTTGGCGAATCGGCGTGGTGAATTTAAGGCACCACGGCTCCGAGTGTTAACCCGATTTCCCCTGGGCTTGTGTCGTGCCTGGTCCGTCATTGACCTAAACATGCATTGCCTGGTGTACCCGAGGCCTGTTCCGTTCGCTTTGAATCAATTCGACTCAGGCTCTAGCGGCGGCAGCGACTCCGCCTTAAATCGGGAGGGCAGCGAAGACTTCTGGGGCTTGCGAGACTATGTACCCGGCGACTCGATGCGGCAGGTTGCGTGGAAGAATGTGGCGCGGGGGCAGGGCATGCAGCTCAAACAGTTCGTTGACTATGTAGATAACAAGATTTGGCTGGACTGGGATATGTTCTATGGCTTCGACACAGAAGAACGGCTTTCACGCCTCTGCTACTGCGTGATTCAACTTTCGAAGAAGGGCAGCGTCTTCGGCATGCGCCTGCCCGGCAGCGAATTTGTGCCGAGCACCGGCCCTGACCACAGAAAGAAACTGCTCCGCGCCCTGGCGCGCTACGGAGTCGAATAGTGGAGATGAGCTATCAAATACCGCGCCCCGCTCTGGTATGGATTCTGGTAGCCGTCGTGCTTGTAATATTGCCGCAGAGTTTGCGCATGCCAATTTGGATAAGCGTTATCGCGCTGCTTTGTGTGTTTTGGCGCATTCTGATATTCAACGGGAAGCTGGATTATCCTGGCCGCATGATGCGAGTGGCGGTGGTTCTATTCACGCTGCTGGTCTCGCTATCCCAGATACGCACCATTGGCATCGGTTTGGATTCGGCCGCGAGTCTACTGGCGCTTGGTTTCGTCTTTAAACTGATAGAGATGCGCCAAAAAAGAGACATCTATGTCGTGATCTCGCTTTGCTTCGTGATGGCTATGGTAGCGTTTCTCTATTCCCAGAGCGTGCTAACCACGATCTATGTCAGTGTCGTTGTCGCGGTCACTTTGGGAGCGATGATCGGGCTCAATCGAACCTCACATGTTGCAGATAATGCGGGTACCGCGCGACTCGCTATGAAGATTGCGGTACAGGCGCTGCCCCTAACCATCGTGTTGTTCGTCGTGTTCCCTCGAATTGCGCCGCTGTGGGCTGTGCCGATTCAGAGCGGCGTCAATTCGACCGGCGTTACGGACGAGATGTCCCCCGGTGATATTAGCCAGCTGGGGCGCTCAGCGGAACTCGCGTTTCGCGTACAGTTTGATAACGGCGCGCAGCTGGCACACGAAGATCTGTATTGGCGCGGCCTGGTTTTAGATGACTTCGATGGGCTTACCTGGCGCCGTACCCGTTCCTCTTCTTCCTACTCTGTGGCTTCTGCTTTGGCAGATTTCCGTATCAGCTATGAAGACAGAATGCGCATGGCAGGCGCGCCGCTTTTCTATAACATCATCATGGAGCCCACACAGCAGCCGTGGCTATTCGGCCTGCACCTGGCCGAGGATGTGAATGACGAATTCTTCCAGAGCCGCAACTTCGAGTTGTTCAACAATGGACTGATTTCGCAGCGACTCAGCTATGATCTGCGTTCCTATACGCAGAGTCAGACAGACGTTCTGCTTCTTGACAGCATGCGCAACAGAAGCCTGCGACTACCGGAAGAGGGCAACGAGCGTAGCCTCGAGTTTGCGGCAGAACTTCGGGCCTCGGTAGAGACTGATCGGGACTACGCTAATGCGCTATTGGTCCATTTTCGACGAAACGAATATTTCTATACGCTGAATCCTCCTCTGCTTGGGGAGGATAGAATTGACGAATTCCTCTTCGATACCATGGCGGGATTCTGTGAACACTACGCGAGCTCTTTTACCTACCTGATGCGCGCGGCAGGAATACCGGCACGCGTAGTTGTGGGCTATCAGGGAGCGGAGCAGAATCCGTATGAGAACTACCTCATGGTGTATCAATACAACGCCCATGCCTGGACCGAGGTCTGGTTGGAAGGAGAGGGTTGGGTACGATTCGATCCAACCGGCGCTGTATCTCCGACTCGCATCGAGCAGGGAGTGCAGGAGGCGCTGCGCGATGATCCCGCTTTCATGGAGGACGACCTGTTCTCTTCCTCGCGACTTGGGGGCATCGGCTGGCTAAATTCAATGCGATTGCGACTGGATGCGATCGAGTATGAGTGGAACCAACTCGTCGTTAACTACGACGAAGACGTACAGTTCGAGCTATTCGAGAGACTGCTCGGCGATGTCACTGAACGCAAGGTGCTAATTCTCATGACAACTCTGGCAACTATCGTACTAATCGCAATTGGCTTTGCCGTCATCAACATTGAGCCGCGAACACAGCGCAGGCCGATCGATCGTTTTTATCTTTCAGTCTGTAAAGAGCTAGCTAAAATCGGACTGAAGCGCGAGCGGGGAGAGGGGCCCAATGCGTTCAAAGACCGTGTGTGCAGGCAGCGTCCGGAACTCGCTCAGGCGATGACCGAGCTGACAGGGCATTACGTGAGGCTAAACTATGAAGAACAATCCATTAGCGAGGCAGAACAGAAAACGGAGTTGAGGGCGCTAAAGGATGTGTATCGGAAGTTGAAGTCAAAGCTGCCTACGCTCGCGGTGCTAAAAGGCATGGGCTAGCTGAGCCTGTCTGAGAGTAGTAGTTTCCCAGCGCGACTGCCTGGCTAATCCATCTATTTTAAAACACCACGCCACGAGTTCGCCGAAATCTACAAAGCTGCCAGATTAATTCATGCCTCCGGGGTAGAAGTCAGGGGCCACAACCTCGAATGCTCCTCAGGTCTTGCTTTGATCTACGTATATTTTAGTCACTACCCAATGCTGCCAGTACTAGCCGTGCCATCTCATTGTGCCCCGACGACGTGGGATGGTAACGAATACCGGTGTCTGCGACATTGGCACCGTTGACCCAGCGAGCGGTAGTGGCACAGGGCCCATGGCCCTCTCCAAGCACATAGGCATCAGCGATAAGACTCTGCCTGCTTGCTGTGGCGCTGACGAAGGCGGCTTCAAGCTTCTCGCCCAGTGCAGCAAGATAGTTAGTATCTGCAGCGCTTAAGGCGATCTCGCTGCAGCTTATGGCATCTTCTGGAAAGACACGGGGATAGGTCACCAATACAATGACTGCCTCTGGCGCCCTGGCCTTGATAGTATCGAGCATCGTGCCAAGCCTGGCGGGAAGTTGGTCTAGCGCTGCCGTAATCGCGGCCTGATCGAGATTGGCAGTACAGCGCTCGCTTGCTGGCGTGCCAGAACAGGCGAAAGTAGAAGAGGTGAAGCGAATATCGTTGCCGCCGATGGTGACAGTTACCAGCGCAGTATCGCGGCTAATGGCGTTGATCTGTGGCACAGCGCCATTCTGAGGAGTGTCGAGAATATTGGCAATCGTCGCGCCGTTGCAGCTGACATCCGTAAGCATGAGGTTTAGTTTAGCGGCAACCAGGTGCGAGTAATTATGATCCGAACGTCCACAGGTTCCCAGTTGGCTTGCAACGCCTGGCCCCGCCGCGAAAGAACTACCGAGCGCGACATATTTGGAACCTGGTGCAACAGCTGCTGTCCCATCTTGCGAGAAGGCGGCTGAGGCAGCGAATAGCGAGCAGCACAGTGCGAGTATGTTGATTGTCTTTCCCATGAAATTCTCCTGAACCAATTAAAAGAGGCATAGCTAGCGACAAATTATCGTATTGAAGTACCACGTTCTTGATTTTATTCTTGCGAATTAGAGCCTACCAGCTTGTAGACATCGAGGACATTACATTGAATAAATATCTCTGTTCGAAAACCTATGGACTGCCAAGAGAATGAATGAGCAGAACTAGGGAGACAGCGATTACTTGGTAATTTAACGCCAATAACAGTGAAAACTGGTCGTAGGAGTAAGCCTGCCAACACCCTCAATCCTTGGTCTCGAATAGCCAGACGATCAGGGCAGAACCGCTTTCATGAAAATGAACGAGCCGATGATGCTGAGTGGTACCCCTATGATTGCGCCGATTCCGGTCAGGCTGAGTAGAAATCCGATGACGATCAGCGTGAACCCGATCACTGCTGCTATCACTCGCCCGACCAGGCCTATAACGAAGAAGGCGAGCCTGAACAGCAGTCCCACGATCGTAGTAGCAATCCACCACACGCTCCGTACAATGCCGCCGAGAAAACTTCTAAAAAACCACTTCATGATGTTCTGCTCTCGCTATTACGGTCCCTAAGGGTTCATGCTCTTGGTGAGCACTATTAGTTTAGTAGATCGCGTAAACGATTAATGACCACGCCTGCTTAAATTATGGATGCCCCATTGTAACTCTTCGGATGGCACAATTGTCTTGCGGCACGCAGCGCCTTTAATAATGGTAGCAGGGCGCAGCCCTGTTTCCCTGCTGATTTACTTGTTATGCGGCGCTCTCACTGCCTAATTCAATGCGAAACTCGGGCAGGAAACGGCCGGGTATGCTTTCTGATTCGCGAACTCCTGTTTTTACCCCGCCAGCAGACAAGTAGAATTTCTCAGCATTGGGATCGCTTTGAATTAGTAGTGATCTAGCATTGCGATCAAGCAGTGCCTTTTTTGCATGATCCAATAGAATTTTACCAAATCCCTTGCCTATGCAATCTGGGTCTACAAATAGAGCGCTTAGTTCGTATTGCTTCTTAGTAATCTTCTCCATTGCGTAGAACCCAATTAGTATTTTCCCAATCTCACACACGAAATATTCGAAGTTGGGATCCCGAATATCGTCTGGTGATACGGATAGCTCTGCCCGGCACGTTTCCATAAATTCGTCGGAGTAGCCCCAATAAGCCTTTGATCGCATCGCCAGATCTGTCAATGCGCCAGATTCATGCGGTTCGGCCTGCCTGATAATTGCGCGGTGCTTCATGATCCATCACGCCCTTAGTGATAGGAGCGGCCGCTTAGCGCTGCTACGGTTCTTGATTTGATTCTTGCTCTGTACCTTCAAGGATTTACACTCGATAAGGAATATGAGATTGAGAAATCATTGCTCGATGAATCCCTCCACTTTAAATTACTTGGCAAAATACTTGCTGTAAAGAGCGCTGAAAAATCCCGGGCTCTGGGAGGTAAAGGGATAACAATTAGGAAAACAGCTGATGTAATTATTGCTACATTTTTCATCGATCGAAAGTTTCCGCTGCTGTTTTCAGATAGAGACTTCACGCCATTCGTAACACCTTTCGGGTTGAATAAAGTTTGCTGTCTCGCTTAATACCGCAATAGGAGGAGATTCATAATTAGCAAAATTTAAAGCGAGGTGGATTAGCCAGCTGCTAAATTTCAATTAATTGCCTTGTAATAGGCCACTACAACCCAGCTTGAATCATATCTTTGATTTTATGAGCTTTCACGAAATGATCTAATTGGTGAGTTTGAATCCACCAAGTGGCGGCTTCCATGAGCAACTCGGGATTGTCATTTTTATTTGCGAAGAACGCGTAGAAAGACAAGCCGACATTATCACCTTTGGTGGATATTTTTTTGTCACAAACCTTTATGATTTTGGCTCTTAACTGGTCTCTCATTATTTGCTCATAAATACGAATATTCGATAACGCCCAAAGGCATACAACACCCTGACTTCTTCTAAATTTGAATGTTATGTTCCGAGTTCACCGGCTCTACTTTTGCTTAAGATGCCTAGAACGAGCAGCCTGATCCCGCTTGAATAACTTTAGGAGGAAATCGATGGCGTTTGTATAGCGTTGTAGCTGCTAGCATGGCGCAATTATTGCCACAGACGAGTTAATTTGACAGTACCGAACAGGACACCGCGCTACGTCGGTCGCGCGGCGTGCTGTCATTCGCTCAGAATTTTTCGATCAGATCCGCCCTGAACGTAACCCCGAGGCCCGGGCCCTGAGGCACTTTAATTTGGCCGTCCGCTTCCAGGACGGGCGGGTTCTCGAAGACCTGCCAGCCTTCGAAGATATCCGCATGGGGCGGTTCGTGGATGAACTCTGTTATCGGACCGTTTGGCATGGACGCGATAAGGTGGATTCCGCAGATATTGACTAATCGCCGTTCAAACGGCGCCGAGTGCGGCGAGACTTGTCTGTTGTACGAGGCCGCGAGGGTCCCGACAGTACGGGACATTAGGGGTCCTATATCACCTATCTCCGGCATGAGGACGTCGAAACAGCCCTGCTCAAGAAGCCACCTGAACTCATGGATGCCCCAGTTTGCTTCGGCGCCGGCCATCGGCATAGCGAGGAGCCGGTTGAGCTCTGCCAACTGCTCGTAGTTGTAGCGGGGCAGTGGCTCCTCGAGCCAATATACGTTGAGCCGCTGGTATTCCATCGCCGTGTCGTAGGCGCGCTTAAAGTTCCAGAGCGTCGGATCCTCCCCATTGGCGTCTGCGTCGCCGGGTGCCTTGTTGCCGTCGCAAAGGATGTGAAAGTCATCGCCTACCGCTTCCCGAACCAACTCCACGACGCGGATATCCTCCTCCATCGTCCTGAACCCCGAGCGCAGTTTGATGGCGCGCCAGCCGTCCTCTTTGAGTCCAATGGCTATTTCGACCCGGTCTTCCACGGTGCCGATGCCCCACATGGCCGCGTAGGGCAGGACTCGGTCGCGCCCACCGCCCCAGAGTTTGTAGAGCGGTAAATCCGTTGCTTTGCCCAGCAGATCCCAAAGCGCGATTTCTACAGAGGCGCCCCATCTACGCTGCGGGCGGTATAGCGCTTTGGCATGCTGATTGATATCGAAAGGATCTTTGCCGACGAGCAGTTGTTTGACGGCCTCGATGTTCTCTGGGGGGATCCCGGGACCGATGCCCACAAGGCCTTGATCCGTGTGCACTTCAGTCACAGTGAAATTGCCAATCTGGACGTGTAGCCCTCCACGGGGAGTATCGACGCGTCGGGCAAGGATACCCTTGTCTTCGATCAGCTTGATCCTGATTAAACGTATATCAGTGATCTTTAGGCGCGCCGCCTGCGCAGCCAGCGCGGCCTGCGGCAGCATCAATGGCATCGTCACAAGGCCGGGCAACTTGTTTAAGAAATCTCGTCTGTGCATGGCAGCTTCCTGTCTGAAGTCAAATTAGTAGAATTACCATATGATTTTTACTGTTTTTATTCAACTATAACTGAGCTACGCCCATTACTAACTGCCTAACTCGCACGACTTTCGACGACACCTTATTCACACAGCTTTTTATACATTCGGGTGATTGGTAGCCCTTAGAAAATCAGCGGGGCGGTGAACGCCGCCAAAAAAATTGTAGTTGAACGGGTGTTTTCACTAATGTTTGCTTAAAAGCATAATGCCCTTAATCATAGGCTGCACTTTAGCGCGTCCTTTTTGATTTGATTGCTGTGTGTTAGTCGTTCTCAAAAATTATCCTGACTCACGGATGCTCTTGGTCATAAGCGGGAATCTGAGGTTACGCTGAACACAGTTCTCTAGTTTGAAAGTAATTCCTTGAACTCAGCTGGACTAGGGCTTGATAGGAATTGAGGCAACTCATCATTTATTTGAAACCAGGTGCATTTTGATTCCGTATTTACATGCGCTAAAGGACGTAATACCTCATCGGTAGTTAAAGTAGTAACAACTATGTTAGCCCTTCCTAAAGATGGCAGGGAATTGTACAAGCGCGTGCCACACTTGGAGCAAAAACACCTATCTGCGTTAAGGTTTTCGACATGGTAGCTATTTAGCAGTTCCTTACCTTCGGTAATCGTAAGATTGGCAAGTGGAATAAATAGAAGGGTAGTGAAAGCCGCGCCGTGCGCCTTACTACAGAAGCCACAGTGACAGTTCACTACAGCTTTGAGGTCGCTTTCTAACTCATACTTTATTGATCCACAGAGGCAACTACCTCGATACATATGACTCTCCAAGACTAGGATAATATTTGTACACTGAAATCCCTTGCTACTCTAATTCGCGGTGATATTCCCAGGTTTTTATTCTTTCCAGGCCACAGAATCTCACTTTCAGCGTTTCTACGTTAGGCAAGAAGCCGATGATTCGAAACACCTAGCGCTCTTAATAATGGGAGCAGGGCGTAGCCCTCATTCCTTTTTGATTTGATTGTTATGTTCCGTGACTTGCTAGGTTCGTCTCTTGCCAAGGACGGATATGCTTAAGTTCTGCTGCGAGCTCATCCTCAGCGATCTCGGTATCATATGCTGCCTGAGCTCGTAACCAGTAGCCATTGGAAAGACCAAAAAACTTGCAGAGCCGTAGATCCGTATCTGCGGTCACAGAGCGTTTCCCTAGAACTATGGCCCCAACTCGTTGGGCTGGCACTTCTATTTCCTTGGCCAAGCGATACTGCGAAATCCCCATCGGCTCTAGGAACTCCTCTTTCAATAGCTCACCTGGCGATATTGGTTGTAGTTTTCTCATAAAATGGACTCCTAGTGATAATCCACTATCTCAACATCTATAGCTCCCGCCTTGCTCCAGCGGAAACAAATTCTATATTGATCATTGATT
>CAXBLN010000073.1:0-17688 GCA_963976555.1 uncultured Gammaproteobacteria bacterium | reverse complement strand
CAAATGATACTAACCTCTACGTAGAAAATCTGGGCACTGGCGAACGCGTCGATATTACGCCGCATCAGGGCAACGTGGCTTCCTCGCCGAGTGATTTTTCACCGGATAGCGACTATCTGTACTACACAACCGATGAGGATAGCGAGTACCAGCACCTGATGCGCTACAGGCTCGCCAACGGTGAGAGGGAAACCGTAGTCGAACTGGATTGGGACATTTATTACGGCGTGTTTTCGCGCGAGGGCAATTATCTCGTTGTAGCAGCAAACGTGGATGCCCGCACCCAACTGCTCATGTTTGATGCCGACACCTTGGAGCAGGTAGATGCTCCAGCTATCGACAATGTGAACGTAACTTCGGTACGTTTCTCTCACGGCGACTCTGCCGTCGCCATGTACGGCAGCGGCAGTCGCTTCCCCAGCGATCTGTTTATTCAAACGATTGGCGGTGACGAAGAGCCTCGGCGCCTGACTCGCAGCCTGAATACCAATCTGGACGCCAGCCACTTGGTGGAGGCGGAGGTAGTGCGCTTCCCGTCTTATGATGGAGTGGAAGTTCCCGGCGTGCTCTATACACCTCATTCAGCCAGCGCCGACAATAAGGCTGCGGCATTGGTTTGGGTACATGGCGGTCCCGGTGGCCAGACCCGCGCAACCTATAATCCCCTCATTCAATATCTGGTTAACAGCGGATACGTAGTCTATGGCATCAATAATCGGGGCAGCTCGGGCTATGGCAAAACATTCTTCGCCATGGATGATAAGCGCCACGGCGAGGCCGATCTGGGCGACGTGGTAGCTAGCAAACAGATGCTTATCGAAACCGGTGTCGTCGACCCGGAACGCATCGGCATTATCGGCGGCAGCTATGGTGGTTACATGGTTGTCGCCGCACTGACTTTCGAGCCGGAGGAGTTCGAGGTTGGGGTAGACATCTTTGGAGTGACTAACTGGTTACGCACTTTGGAAAATATTCCGCCGTGGTGGGAAGCACAGAAAGTGGCACTCTATTCGGAGATGGGCGACCCAGCTACAGATCGCGAACGGCTGGAGCGTATCTCGCCGCTATTTCATGCGGAGAATATCGTGAAACCGATGATCGTATTACAAGGCGCCAATGATCCTCGCGTATTGCAGATCGAATCTGACGAAATGGTTGCAGCAGTCAGGCGCAACGATGTGCATGTGGACTATCACGTGTACCCGGACGAAGGCCACGGCTTTCGCAACAAGGAGAACCAGATCAACGGCTATCGCGCCATCAAGGAGTTTCTTGCGCGTTACCTTTAGTAGAATCTGTATCCCATTTATTTAACTCGCGTAGTCCACGACAAATAATCGGATTTGATGTATTTTCACCCTGAAAGAGCACTTATCGAAACCCCTGCGGGAACCGGAGAAATTAAAATGAGAAGACTAATAATATCGCTCGTCGGTTGCGAGAATCTTTACGATGATAGCGGCATCTCCAGAATTACATCACAGCGGCAAGTCGAGGCTTACAATGCGACGGTTAGCTCTGAGGGTGAAAAACTGGTGTGCTCCAGAGAGAAGTCAACCACCAGTAATATTCGCCGGCTTAGGTGCATGACTATCGATCAGAAAGAGAGGCTAGCGGTACAGGCTCGCCAGGAAATCGATTTCATTCGGGCCAATCAGAATGGCGGAAATAACTAGTCGTATACGGGATCGGTCGTTAGACGAATCTGCCTTACCATTCTCCCCAGTTCAAGGCTCTAGAGCCTGCTGCCCTGCCTGATAGACGGTGTAAACATAGACCGGGATATTGATATCCCCGAGTTGGGAATAGATCAGAGGTTTAACCTGACTCCAATCGAGCCCACCCACTCCAGTGGCTAATCTTGGAAGCGCGACTGAGTTAAACCCTTCCTTGGTGATAATTTTTTTCAGAGCACGCAGTGCATGATTAACCGTTGCTTCAGTGGCTTTGCCCGGTTGCTTTCCGCCGCCGTAGCCGCCTTCCTGAGTTATCAGATTGATAATTCGGGCTCCTTCCGCTCCGCCCCAGACCCAGGCCTCGCCAGGCTTGGGATGACTCACATGGCACTAGTGATGAAAATCTTTATGCATTGCGGGGTATTGTTCATGAAGTGACAGCGCCAGGCCCTGGTTCATGGGGTCGTTAGCTGCTATTCCATGAGCTATCGCCTGAGCCTTGCTCAACAGAATATCTCCCTCTACTTCGTGAATCATTCAACTCTCCTTCTAAAAACGAATACAAAATTCCTTCGCGGCATTAAAGGCCACTGCATGAAGCCATGCTATACAATCCTGAGAGTCGAAGATTGATCGGCATCAAGAGATTACGCGGTTGCGAGTAGTCGTTTCTGCCGAAGAGAGTCCTGTGATCGATAGAGAAGACGATGAGCTAGTTGAATCGAGCTAGACGTGGGTTGTGCTCGTGCGATACGAAGGAGCGCGGAACCGAAACTTGACCAACTTACTGGCGCGCATGCTGAGCGCACGCAGGAGCTGTCATCTTCACAGCAAAAATGTATTATTCCAGTATTGAAGTGTCAGGCTTCGACTAACAGCCCGGAGATTATGTGGCCAAACTAAGACTGCTAGGTGTTGCCTTTGTGTTTCTCTGGTTCATGCTGGGCGGCATCGCTCATTTTACTAGCGCTGCCTTCTTTACCGCCATCGTCCCCCCCTATGTTCCGTTTCCTTTAGCGGTCGTCTATGTCAGTGGCGTGATCGAAATACTCGCAGCCGCCGCACTACTGGTGCCGCGCACGAGGAGAGTTGCCGGTGCTACTTTGTTCTTACTTACGATTGCAGTCAGCCCTGCCAATATTCATATGTGGTTGCATCCCGAATTATTCCCCGATGTATCAGAATTACTTCTGTCACTTCGGCTAGTCGTTCAGGTGGCACTGCTTGCCTGTATCTGGTGGTGTAGTGAATTAAAACTCCCAAAAACTGTGCCTGTATAGGAATACTCGAGGCCGGATAAAATAGCGAATACGGTAATAAAATATGAATAGAATCCTAGCCTGCCTGTTTCTGGCCCTTGTGGCCGCCCAATCTGTCAATGCAGCAGAACCACAGGCCGCAGACTACACTCTCTCTATGGCAGGCGCCCTTATCAACGATCACTGCGGGCGCAGCTGGCAGAACGCAGAGTATGTGAACGTGCATGCATGCAACTACCAACTGGCAAACGTCTATACCCTTGAAATTTCTTCGGCACACTTTGGCGAATGCACCGTACTCGCCAGAGGAGATATAGTCATGATAGCCGACTGCATGGTCGCACGCTTTAATACCTGGCTCGGTGAGAACGAGGAGAAGATTAACTAGGGTCGGGCTAGAAACCAAGCACAGAGTTTACGCCCCAATGCTCGTTGTTCCTCTAGATTATATGAAATTCGATCGGATAGACTAGAATCAGACCAACCGAATCAGGGCCACCGAACTGATTGAACCTAACCGTAAGGGTATAGTCTCCAGCTACATTGCTCGAATCGAATGTAACTGTGAATATATTTGACTGCGCGTCATAGCCGAGCGTGCCGCTAAAAGTCTTAAGCACAGCTAACTGCTGAAAAGTTTGTTCGCTTAATTCGAAGGGAAAGGAATCTGGCCCTGAGAACGAAACACTACCGGCTCCTGTTAATGTCACGCCTTCTTCCACTCTTCGTTCGCGAATCGAGTCAAAGCTAAACCCCAAGTCGAGTCTTGAAGCATCGGCTCGCGAATGAACGTCATAGCGTAGACCGGTATCGATGCCAGCCTCAGAGATGATCAAGTTTTCGATGTTGTAACTCATGTAGGGGATGGTTGGATCGTTTGTGAGTACACTGGGCACAACGGATACACAGTTATCAGGCAGATCGAATACTTCAGCTCCACCGAGAATCGCCCAATAAAGATCGTTTTCGTTCCTATTGTCCAAAATCAGTTGGGCCTTGTAGGAGACCCCGGCGTAAGTCAGGCAGGGCTCATGCAGGATGTTATTGGATATATCCAGGTATCGATCAGAGTCAGTGAGACCGGCTTGCTGAGCCGAGACGACGGCAGTGAATAGAATGAGCGGGACGATTAGTGCGCTTGTTGCATTCATAAGTACAGTGATGCCTCATCGATCATCTGAATCTTAGTGCCTACGGCAGACTCTCAGCTTCAGCCTTACGTTCCTTACGCTCATTCTCTTCGTCGATCACCGCCTCGATATCCAACATCACTCCGTCCACATCGGCGGCCTGGGTACTCTCTACGAAGAGTCCAGTAAGTTCGGTTTCCGGTTGCAGATCGCCATCTTCATACAGCTTCCAGATTTCTTTGGCGTAATTGGTGTGCAGCAGCTCCGGTGCGAACTGGCCGTAGTATGCACTTATCTTATTGACGTCGCGCTCCAGCATGACCTCGGCGTTGTTATTTGCCGCCGCATCAACCGCCTGGGGCAGGTCTATGATTACGGGTCCATTCTCATCCACAAGGATATTAAACTCGGACAGATCACCATGCACCAGGCCGGCACAGAGCATGCGCACCACGAAGCGCATTACCTCGGCATGATCTTGCAGGGCTTGTTCTTTGCTTAGAACCACATCGCTGAGGCGCGGCGCCACCAGGCCCTCGCTGTCGGTGACCAGTTCCATAATTAGCACTCCATCGACGCAGGTATAGGGCACCGGAACACGGACATCGGCGGCAGCCAGTTTACGCAGGGCATCGACCTCGGCGTTATGCCATGTCTGCTCCTGCTGTTCGCGACCAAATTTGGAACCCTTGTCCATTGCGCGGCTGCGGCGGCTATTGCGTGACTTTCGGCCTTCTCTATAGAGCACGGCCTGCTTGAAGCCACGTTTCGCAGCCTCCTTATAGACTTTGGCGCAGCGAATCTCGGCGTTGCAGCGTACGACATAGACATCGGCCTCTTTACCGCTCATCAGCCTACTGATGACCTCGTCGATGAGTCCTTCTTCTATTAGGGGTTGGATTCGTTTAGGGATTTTCATGGCGTCTTTTTACAGCACTTGAATTAGGTAAGCTAGAGTAAGCGTGAAATATTGCCAGATTTTGAGTGTTGCAGCTCGCTTTGACCCGTATCAATGCATCAACCCAATATTCGGCTACACTTCCCTGCATAGACAGATTCCAGCCATTACCGGCAAAATTCCTAAGCCAGGGACAGACTCAGACACTTTGCACCCTATCAATTTCATCTTCGGCCTGGGCATATTCCTCTTCGGAATGGCACAGCTCGAGTACGGCAGCAGCAAGCTTGCAGAGACCAGGCTACGCCACTGGCTTCGCAGCGGCACCAACACGCCCCTTGCAAGCATCAGCATCGGCACCCTTGCAACCGCCCTGCTCCAGAGTAGTTCGATGGTTAGTCTGCTGGTTATGGCGTTCGCAAGCGCCGGAATCTTACCACTAGTCAATGCCGTCGGGATCATCGTCGGCGCCAACCTGGGCACCACCATCACCGGCTGGCTGGTCGCGCTGTTCGGATTCAAACTCGATCTGGCCGCGGCGGCTCTACCCCTGTTTGGCATCGCCGCGTTTACCCTTGCCATGGCGAGACGACAGACTCGACTCTATTTCATTGCGTCCGCCGTGCTGGGAGTGGCGCTGCTGCTATTCGGCCTAGGAATAATGAAAACCAGCATGGAGACCATCCCCGATCGCTGGGACATCTCCCTTCTGCAGGGACACGCCGCCTTCATTTACCTTGCCGTAGGTATTCTGCTTGCCGCTGTCATTCAATCGAGCTCCGCCGTGATGATAATGGCACTGGCTGCGATCGATGCCGAATTTATAAGTCTAAGCGAGGCCGCTGCGCTGGTAATAGGCGCAGACCTGGGCACCACGAGCACTACCCTTTTGGGGGCATTGAAAGGCAACACCATCAAACGGCAGTTAGCCTTCGCCCACCTGGTGTTCAATCTCGTCGTAGATCTAATCGCGTTCTTTTTCTTGTTGCCGATATTACCGATGCTATTGGGCCTAGCCTATCTTACGGACCCGATCTATTCCCTAGTCGCCTTTCACAGCCTGATAAACGTTATGGGTGTGCTCTTCTTCTTTCCCTTCTTGCGACACTTCACTAACTGGATCGAGGCGGTATTCGCTCGTTACACAACTGCTCCCACTAGCATGTTAGACAGGGTTCCTACGACTGTCGTCGATGCCGCTATGGAGGCGCTAAGAACGACTGTGCGCGGCATGATGTTTCAGGCGACCTGCAATAATCTGCACCTGTTCAACCTCAAGCCAGAACAGCTCAAACTATTGCAGACGGATCACCCCGACATGCTGAACATCGTTCCTGATCGCTCCTTTGACCGAGGCTATGAAGAACTAAAGAATCAGGAAGGGAAAGTTTTGCGTTACTCTCTGCGCATACAGGCACAACCGCTTGAGGAGGCAGAGGCTGCTGAGTTGCAGCGCCTGCTCGCCGTTACTCGCAACGTCGTGTTCAGCAACAAGAGCCTGAAAGATGTTCAGCAAGACCTGGATGAACTGAGGCACAGCAGCAGCGATTCGGCACTTGCGCTGCACGCCAGGCACAAGGAGTTTCAGAAGATATGTTATGAGAAGCTACTCGAACTACAACTAGGCGAACACGTACGGGAATTTGTGCTGGAAGAGTTAAAAGGCTTGCATGAGCTAAATGAACGCCACGGCGAGGAAGCGAACCAATTCGTTCATGCCCATGCAGAAAACAATGAGAGCGACGACACCTCTATACAGCTAAACAGCAATCGGGAAGTGAAGCAGGCGCTGACGACAATGATCAAAGCCATGGAGCTCTCAGCTGTTCCAGTCTCACAAAACACTAACGCTCAGCCTGCACCTAGCTTGCTTGATGTAAACTGATGCTGGGAGTCGGTCTCTACGTTGCGGCCGAGCTATCAGCATAATGGTTCTTAATAAAGTCCCATGCCTCCTCCGGACTCTCGACATACCGAAAGAGTTCGAATTCGGCCTGATCGATAGTCCCCTCCTCGACCAGTTGTTCGAAGTCTACGATACCCTTCCAGAACTTTTCACCGAACAGGAGCACGGGCATTTTTTCCACTTTTTTGGTTTGAATAAGAGTGAGCGTCTCGAACAACTCGTCCAGAGTGCCATAGCCACCTGGAAACACTACTAGGGCTATCGCCCGCATCAGAAAATGCATCTTGCGCATCGCGAAATACTGAAACTGAAAACTGAGTTCAGGTGTAACGAATGCATTAGGACTCTGCTCTCTGGGCAAGACTATATTGAGACCGATACTCCTACCTCCGGCGTCGTGCGCGCCCCGATTAGCCGCCTCCATGATGCCACCGCCACTGCCGGTGATGATTACCGGCTGCAGTTCCTCGTTGTTCACGGCGGCTGCGGTGACCAATCGACCTAACTCGCGAGCCTTCTCGTAGTAGTGCGATTTATCCAGAATTCGCGCGGCGATATCGACACTCTTCGAAAGACTAGTATCGGATGGGTTGGCAGCAAGCCTTTGCCTGGCCTCTTCCAGGTCTTTCTCCGCCGTACTCCTTTGGGGAATGCGGGCGCTACCGAAGACAACCAGAGTAGAAGTAATACCCGCCTCCTGCTGTAACAGTTCTGGCTTTAGCAGTTCGAGATGAACACGAACCGGGCGCAGTTCGTCCCGCAGCAGGAAATCGCTGTCTCTGTAGGCAGGCTTGAATGATGGGGAGCGCGTCTGAGGCGTATCGGGAACCCGGTCGTCACAGTCAAAATCTTCCGGCGGGCAGGGCGAACTACTTTTATCTATCTGACTTTGGGGCATAGTGTTATCCTAAAAATGAACAGGCGCTGGCGAGCGGTCTATCGGCCCTGATGTCCCATCATTCTATCGCAAACCGAGATTCTTGGATTATGCCACGCTATGAGTTCTCTATCTCAACTGATCCAAATCAACGCATCCTAAAGAAATTGCAATAGAGTTATCAGATAGACAAATCCGAGGGCTATGGAAATTGGAATTTAAAGACTACTACAAGATTCTTGGAGTCGAACCAGAAGCTACTGAGAAGGAGATTAAAACTGCCTACAGAAAACTGGCGCGGAAATACCACCCCGACGTAAGCGAACACAACGACGCTGCCAACAAATTCAAGGAAGTGTCGGAGGCCTACGAAGCTCTCAAGAACAAAGAGGCTCGCGCCGAATACGACGAGATTCGCAAGTACGGTGCTCAAGGGCAATCATTCCGACCTCCTCCCGGCTGGCAATCAGGTGGCGACCAACAATCGGCATCCAGCGCGGACTTCTCGGATTTCTTCTCTTCGCTGTTTCGGAACGCGAATCAGCAATCACCCTTCGACGATGCCTCAGGAGGGCAAGGCGGCTTTAATGAGTGGAGCGGGTCCAGGGGGCAACGAGGCCAGGACGTCGAATCAGACTTACCGGTCTTTCTGGAAGACACACTTAAGGAAAGCACCCAGTCCATTTCATTCCAGATAGGCGGCACCAAGAAAACACTCAAGGTAAAAGTGCCTGCCGGCACCGGCAACGGCGAACGAATACGGCTCAAGGGCCAAGGAGCGCCCGGCCCGAATGGAACGGCTAATGGCGATCTCTACCTGCGTGTCCGACTTGTGCCCCATCCACTATTCGATGTGGAGGGCCATAATCTGGTCATAGTGCTACCGCTAGCTCCCTGGGAGGCTGTTCTGGGCGCCAAGATCGAAGTGCCCACCCTGTCGGGTAATCTGCTTCTCACCATACAGCCTAACAGCCAGAACGGACAAAGATTACGCATCAAAGGCAAGGGCCTGCCCAACAAGCAAGGAAGGCAGGGCGATCTGTACGCCGTGCTTAATATCGTGGTGCCGCCGGCAACTGATGCAGACGCAAAAGTACTCTGGAAAGAGCTCTCACAATCCCAAAACTTCAATCCGCGAGCCGAGTGGAGGAAATCGTAATGAGCGACACCCACATAGAAATCCTCAGTTTGAGCGAGCTTTGCGAGATCACCGTGATGCCGAAGAACACCATCATCGAGATCGTTGAACAAGGCATCGTCGAACCTATTGGCGACGAGCCTGAAAGCTGGCGATTCGACACACACATGCTAGTCACGACGCGTAAGGCTTTACGGCTGCATCGCGACCTTGATATCGACTGGTCCGGTATCGCTTTCAGCATAAGCCTGCTCGAAGAACTGGAACAGCTCAGGGAAGAGAACAAAGCGCTCACGCTGCGACTGCGCCGTTTCGAGCAGAGCCCCGAATAAGACTGAAGAACTGGCATCTACAAATGGCGACAAGAGAGTCGCCTTTGTCTTAGTACATGCAATTTTTGCTTCAGATCAACATCAACCATCTCCTCCTATGATTGAATTAGCTAATAGGCTGACAATCTCGCACGAGGATGATTATGAATAGGTTAGAAAAGTTTCTACTGATAGCTTCGATCCCGGTTTTCATAACAGGCTGCGCATCAGAGCAAGAGTTTTATAACCCCTTAGTCGATTTTGAGCAACTGGATCCCACCACCATATTTGCCATGCCTGAACCCGCATCGACTGCGACCTACTCTCCAGAGCAATTGCAGCGCGGAAGATACATGGTGGGACTGTTAGGTTGTGGTAGCTGCCACACCGATGGAGCCTTAGTCGGCGCTGTGAATCAAGATCGCCTGCTAGCCGGTTCCAATACTGGCATCGCCTACTCAAGCCCATTCGTCGACGACTTTCCTGGAGTAGTCTATCCGCCTAATCTTACGCCTGATCTGGAAACGGGCCTCGGCAGTTGGACCATGGACCGCTTGGTACAAATGATTCGAGTTGGCACTACCGACCATAGTTCGCGTAGCCTACCGGTTATGCCATGGCCCGCTTTCGTAAACATTACCCAAGAAGATGCCTTCGCTATCGCGGCCTACCTAAAGAGCCTGCCCCCGGTTCGCCATCGAGTGCCCAACAACGTAGCTCGGGGACAGAGAGCTCCGGCGCCCTTTGTACATTTCGGCGTGTATCAGAGTAAGTAGATTCGCCACTAATTCTCGTTTTCTTTTTTCATTCTTGATGTAGATCACCACCTGCACAAGCAAAACATTACACCATTGATTGATGTCTTGCGTCCTTCTCTTCGAGCACGCCAAATCGCAATTGAAACCGGCAACAAAGGAAAAAGGCTATGAAACAGATTCAACGAATACTAGTCGTAATCGATTCCGACAGTGACTACTCGGCTACGGGTAGTGAGATGCCTATCGAACTACAGAAGGCGCTGCGTTTGGTTACAGACAAAAGCGCGACAAAAATACACCTCTTCTGCGCGGCATATGAGAAGCATTTACACCACGACTCCCTGAGCTGGGATTTCGATCAGGCGCAGCGACGAAAGGAGTATTGCGATCAATTGGCCGAGAATCTAGCGCACCTTTCGGCCGCCCTGCAGAATGCGGGTTACAAATGCTCCAGCGACGTTGTGTGGGCCTATCCTCGCTATGAAGCAGTGATCGCCAAGGCGAATGAGATTAATGCCGATTTGCTTGTGCAGCACACGCGCAGCTACGGCAAGTTAGAATTTCACCATCTTAGCAATGATAGCTGGCAGACGGTTAAACACTCGGCGATACCGCTACTACTGGTTAAGAACAACCCATGGCACGCAAAGCCCAAGTTATTGGCGGCCGTAGACCCCATGCACAGTCACCACAAGCCTCTCGAGATAGACAAGCGCATACTCGATGCCGCACTAACCGTGGAAGAGCGCCTCTCGGGCGAGTTGCATGTAGTGCACGCCTATGCAGAAGCAGCCCGTCCTTTTGCTCCAGCGGGCGTTCTCAAAAAGGAACACGGCGAGGCGTTGAGCAAGCTACTATCCGACTATGACTTCACAGCAGAACGGATTCACTTCCTGGATGAAACTGCCATAGCAGCTCTGCAGAAAGAAACCCACGACTTGCAAACAGACATTTTGGTCATGGGTGCTATCTCACGCTCACGACTTTCCGAGATGCTGATTGGCAGCACAGCCGAGAAGGTATTAGATTTTCTGAGTGTAGATGTGTTGGTGATCAATCCAGAACTGGCGACAACGGAGCAATAAAATTCTTAACACATGAACTCAATTCTCAGCAGTAAGTTTAAGGCCATGTGCTGCAGCACATGGCCTAAAGGATATCGCTAATGATTCTTATCGCCTGCTCTGCAGGCAAGTGTCTTCCATTCACCGCAATCGTCATTGGAGTCGGTTCCTGAATTATGAGAAATGCTCCCCTTGCTGCGCTCGAATATTTGAACCCAAGATCTCTAGGACATCTTAGCGGCTATCTTTCAAGTCTCGTACAAGGACGCCTGTGGCTGCAAGTGCTCATCGGTATGGCTCTGGGTCTAGCTGTGGGCGTAGTACTAGGCCCCTCAGTAGGATTGATCGAGCCTTCTTTAGGAGTCACCGTTGGAAACTGGCTGGCGTTTCCAGGCCGCCTATTCCTCGCAACCATTCAGATGATAGTGATTCCGCTAGTCGTGGCCTCTGTCATTCGTGGGCTTGCGGCTAGCGAGAACCTGGAGCAATTGAAACAACTCGGTGTGCGCGTGACACTTTTCTTCACCGTTACGACGGCCCTCGCTGCCGCCATAGGACTATCGATAGGAAGTTTACTAAAGCCTGGCCTCTCCATGCCCAGCATGCAAGCGGACGTGGACATAGCTACCCTGTCAGACAGTGCGACTACCCGACCAAGCATAGTCGAACTGCCCGATGCGCTGCTCGGTTTGCTTCCTGGGAATCCACTTGACGCCATGGTGCAGGGGGAGATGTTACAGATCGTCATCTTCTCCGTGATTTTTGGTATCGCGCTGGTTTCTATGGCGCCAAAGCAGTCCAAGCCCATGCTCGAACTACTGGGTTCGCTGCAGGAAATCTGCATGACAATAGTACGCTGGGCGATGCGCCTCGCACCCATCGCGGTGTTCGGCCTGATGGCACAGCTCACCACAAAGATAGGGCTCTCCGCCTTGTTGGCGATGGCCTATTACGTATTCACGGTTCTCCTGGGATTATTAATCATGTTGTGCTTCTACATGATTCTGATGCGCATAGTAGTCGGAAAGAAGCCGCTGGATTTCTTGCGTGGTAGCCGAGACGTATTGCTGTTGGCATTCTCCACCTCAAGCTCCGCCACCGTCATGCCTCTATCGATAAAGACAGCCGAAAAAGAATTCAACGTGCGACCTTCCATCTCTCAGTTTGTGATACCGCTGGGCGCTACCATTAATATGAACGGCACCGCTCTCTATCAGAGCGTGGCCACAATGTTTCTCGCTCAGGTCTACGGCATCGAACTGGGCATGGGCAGCATGGCTCTGATCGTTGCCATGGCCGTCGGCGCCTCTATCGGCTCCCCGGCCACACCAGGCGTAGGCATCGTTATTCTATCGATGGTGCTGGGAACGGTGGGCATTCCTCCATCTGGAATCGCCCTGATAATGGGCGTAGACCGTATTCTGGACATGAGCAGAACCGCAATCAATGTAACCGGCGACCTGGTTACTTGCGCGCTTATGGAAAAATGGGTTGGCGGCAAGGGTAGCGCCGAAGAGAAGATTGCGCAGGAGGCGGCAAGAGAGGCCAACAGAGAAGCAAAGTTGAATAAAGGCACCGCCACATAGCTACCCGTGCCTACAGGCTTTCTAGTAATAGCATTGAATTTCGCCCGGCTCAGGTTCCTATTACTGATACCATGCAGAAATTAACTCGCAAGCGATGAGGCTTAACCATGGAAAACTTTACTCCGCTCTCTGCAATTCTGGGCGGTCTGCTAATCGGCGCGGCTGCAACCCTCATGCTGTGGACCAGCGGTAGAATTGCGGGCATTAGTGGCATTCTTGGCGGTATCTTGATTCCGAAGCAGGCAGATACCCTCTGGCGAGCATGTTTTCTGGGCGGCCTCCTATTAGCGCCACTCGGCTATATTGTCATCGGCGGCCGCGAACTGGATATAGACATACAGGCCTCGCCACTCTTGACTATAGTAGCCGGCCTCGCCGTGGGCATAGGCACCAGACTTGGCAGTGGATGCACCAGCGGGCATGGTATCTGCGGCATTTCCCGAATTTCCAGCAGGTCTTTCGTGGCGACAGCGGTCTTCATGTGTGCCGGCATAGTTACCGTCTATATCGCGCGACACATACTGGGGGTGATCTAGTGGCCGGTTCCATCACGAAGGCACGGGTCTCAGTTTTCATATCGGGTTTGCTCTTCGGGCTCGGCCTGACAGTTTCCGGTATGATAAACCCAGCTAAAGTCATAGGCTTTCTTGACCTTGCAGGAAATTGGGACCCCAGCCTCGCCCTGGTAATGGCAACCGCTCTGGCCGTAAGTCTTCCTGGTTTTCGCTTTATCCTGAAAAGAGAGCGCCCGCTATTCGAGACGAAATTTTTTCTGCCCAATAGATCCGATTTCGATTTCCCCCTAGTCGCTGGTGCGGCTTTGTTCGGTATCGGTTGGGGACTCGCCGGATTCTGTCCAGGGCCAGCCCTGGCTGCCGCGACATCGCTGAATACTTCGGTTCTACTTTTTGTGGCAGCGATGATTAGCGGGATGTTTCTACATCACTTTTTAATCGAAAAGCGCGACTAACCTTCGTCACCAACATGTACCGTCAGCACATCACAGGCTGCACCGTGTAATAACTTGTTTGCCGTCGACCCTAGCATTAGCTTCCAACCAGAGTGGCCGTGGCTACCGATGACGATAACATCGGCTTTCAGCTTCTCCGCCAGAGTACGAATCTCGACTGCGGGAGAGCCGAGCACGGTGTGCAGATTACTCCCCTCAATCCCGTGGATCCCTCCCAACTCCCCCAGTTTGTCAGCTGCGTTATCGAGAATTCTTTGCTGCGAATCTATGGGATCCAGAGTATAGGTTTCCATTCCCCATACTGGGGGGATGGGCTCCACTACATGCACCAATACCAGCTTATCTGCCTGCGCATTGACAAGTGCGAGGGCACGCTCAACGACCTTGTTGGTCTCGTCCGATAAATCGACAGCCACCACTACTTTGTTGTACATAGCACACTCCTTGAGTCATTAAGATTATTAGTCGACGTTCTAAGTTCTGGGTCTATAGCTGGCGTAAATAGGCGATTACCAGCCAGATCTCGTCGCGGCTTAGCACGCCTTTGAATGCGGGCATATCACTCGCCACCGGTTGACCTCCCTCGGACAGAGTCCACAGCAAGTAGTCGTCCTTGGCCATGCCCATCTTGGCGAATCCTGCAATATTCGTTGGAGCAGGATCTAAAGCAGAACTCTCTATGCCATCGCCGAGACCCTTCTCGCCGTGACAGCTTGCACAGTTGCTATCGTAAAGAGTTTTAGCTGCACCCATATCAACTAGAGCGGTGAGCAATGGACTCTCCTCACCCTTGTAGGATTCGTCTATGCCATTGTCTCTCACGAAATGGTGCCTGGTATGAGACATTAGCATCCGGCCATGACCACCCTGCATCTGTTCACTGCCTTTCATCTGGCCTCCGTGCTGTTGCTCATTTCCGCTGTCGCCATGACCGGGTTGCTGAGCGGCGGCAGATAGCGAAAAGTTTATCAGCACAAGAAACATGAGTAATTTTTTAATATTCATCTGTGTGCGCTCCCGTGTATACATTGGCTTACCATCAATTCATAGCCTCTATTCTCATAGTAGACCCTGTGTTTTTGTGCACCTTGACTGAGATCAATCTAAAGCACGGGAGAACCAACAGCTACGAAGAAAATATAATAGATTGTATGAACCAGAATAAGCACTGATTAAGCGCAGGGCTCAAAAGAGAGCCAGAATAATCATCAGCAGAGAATAACCTTGCATAGCCAGGAAAGATGCACAGAGTAGCGAGCCCAATATGGGTAGTACAATACTTACCTCGAAAACATTCTCCACGGGGTCTCCTCTCCTTTTTATCTTCACCAAAGCGACATTTACCAGGGTAAAAATAAACAACAAAAGAGAGGTAGTCATCAATGCCAAGGTCTCTATTGGCAACCACAATGCTGCAACGATTATAGAGCCGGTCAATACCGCTGTGGCATTGATAGGAGTCTTGGTTCTAGAATTGACGCGACCGATAAAACTCGGCAACCATTTTTTCTGCGCCAGGCCATAGCAGACACGAGACGCCATAATAATCTGCACGAGAGCTCCATTTACTACTGCGAACAGACTCACTATAGAAATTAACCAAGGGTTAAGCCCGGTAGCAGCTTCGTAGACTTCGGCCAACGGCGCTTCCGAGAGACTTAGCGCCTCTGGTGTGAGTACCAATAGAGCGGAGATTGCCACCATGACATACATTAGCGACGCGATACCCAGCGCAAGGAGAATCGCTATGGGCATATTCCGCCTCGGATTCTTAACCTCTTCCGCTACGTTTACCATATCTTCAAAGCCGACATAGGCATAGAACGCGAGGAAGGCACCGCTCGATATTCCGATCCAGGAATGTAATCGCATATCGGGGATGAAAATTGTTCCATGCTCCGCAAGAACGGAGAGATCGGGAGCTGCTACGTAGAGAATCAGGAGCAAACCGCCTATCTCCACCAGCGTAAAGAATGCGGCAGTGGATACGGATTCCAGAATGCCCCAGACGGCAATCAGACCGAGAACAATAAGCAGTACGATAATAATCAGGCTCGCCGGCAAGTCAACGAACACATTAAAATATCCCACAAAGCCTTTCGCTATAGTTGCGGAAGATACCACCCCTGTTAATACTATGAGCAATCCAACCACGAGCGAAAGCTGCTTGACGCCAAAAGCCTCCTGCACATATACGGCTTCGCCAGCACTAACCGGATAGCGAGAGCTCAGTTCGGCAAAAGAGAAGGCAGTGATGCCAGCCACTACCGAGGCGAGCAGGAAGGCAACCGGAGTGAAGTAGCCAGCCTCTCCCGCCACCTTACCAATGAGGACATAGACTCCTGCGCCAAGGATGTTCCCCAACCCATAGAGGCATACCAAGGGCAGTGAAAGACTACGTCGCAGCTTGGGGCTATCTGACATACAAATTGCACCGTTTGAAGAAGAAACCCAGCAGGGATATGCAGCAAAGACAGGCCGCTACCGACCTAAAGATTAAACAGGCGAGCTACATACTAGCTCATGGGAACACTCTATCACTCGAAGCAAATTAAGGTGTTGATCTTGGTCAACGACTGAAATCGGGCGCTTTTCTGTTTTGAAAGGAATTTCTTAGCGTAACTTTAAGGCCGCTTGTTGGGGGGATGGGTAGCCAGGCTATAAAGAGTTAGTGCACCGATTCGATTCGCCCTCTCGGCAATTTCAACATCCCCCGAAGCACATGCGTTCGATCTGACAGTGTCCCGGGCACTATTCTAATCCGACTATCGGCATTCAAAGCCCCCGCAACCCTGCAGCCAACAGACCGAATAGGCCGAATAGACTCACGGCAAAAAAAACCGAGCGCAAGAGCTTCACGTTTGCGTAGTAGCAGCACATATGGCCGATGCGTCCGATCAAGTAGCCGACGGCTGAACCATTGACCGCTGCAGGCGATCCCGATACAAACAGTGCAAACGCGACGAGCAGGACAAATATGGAGACGCTTTCGTTCGTGTTGGCATGTGCGCGCACGGCACGGAATAAAAAATTCCCGTGGTCTGCGGCTACTTGAGTACCGGGAGTATGTCTTTGAAGAATACCCGCCACATCCGCAACTAATAATTGGAGAAGCAGCAAGCCGCCCAGCGCTCCCAGTGTCAGAATTGTCGGCCAGTAAGACTCGATTAGGGTTTCCATAAGCTCCTCGAAACTATTGATCGCTTAAATTCACATTCAGTGCATGGTTATAAGTACAACTATGCAATACGGTTTTCTTCCGGGACGCACCCTAAGTATCAAGCGCTAATCAAAGCCGACAAAATGCACAAAATCTTCGGTCTTGGCTCTTCTAGACTTCACGCTGTTAGCCGAGAATTCATCGTTCGGATAGCCCATGGCTATACAAGTAAGGATATTGTGATTGTCTGGGATCCCAGCGTGCTCCCTAACAACTGGAGTCTGCATCACACCCTGACCATTAATAACAGTGCCCAATCCCCTCTCCCATGCTGCAAGGCAGATGCCGTAGGAAATCGCACCGAGGTCGAACTGGGCGATTGCCGCCGGCTCGAGGACCTTGTCATAGGTGAGGACTATAGACACGGGCGCGTCGAACTGGCGAAAGCCGCGCATCACCCAGTCGGTTCGCTTCTCTTTGTCGTCCCGTTCTATTCCCATCGCCTCGAATAGCTGCACCGCGATCTCGATCTGACGCTGACGGTGAATACCCTCGTAAGCTTCTTTGGTGGGGAAGTCGCGCTGCGGCTTTATTCCCGCCACCATATTCTCCGTATTGCCTTTACGGATCCTATCCAGCGGCTCACCAGTGACGACATACAGATGCCAGGGCTGGGTGTTCATGGAGGAAGGAGCCCCCTTTGCGACCTTAATTATTTCTTCGATGACTTTTCTGGGAACGGGTCTATCCTGATAACCGCGCACGCTACGTCTAGTCTGGACGAGTGTTTCGAAATCCACGCTTTCTACTCCTTTCCTTCACTTTTATTGGGCAGACATTTGCGCTGCCCATTATGCCTAGGATTTTGGAAACTTAAATGGGGTCAGAGTAAAAATACAGTACTGTATTTTTACTCTCGTATCTTAAATCCTAGGCTGAAATCGTATACATTTCA
>CAXBLN010000072.1:0-17715 GCA_963976555.1 uncultured Gammaproteobacteria bacterium | reverse complement strand
ACTAGATTACAGAAATACTTTTAAGAGCAGGTATATCGCAAAGATACTCGCTATGGTCACTGCGAATGTATATTTAGCTACCTTTTTAACATTAAAGACTTCGACGCCCTTCGGTAGTAACTGCCCCACGCGGCCCAAACAGGCGGCCGCCATGCCTAGATAGATATAAAGCAGTGGAGTGTAGGTTCGACTCAGAAAAAATCCTGTCACCATGAAAGCAATGAAGCTATACAAAAGTGATTTGGCTATCAGGGCCTCCTGATCGATCTGTAACAATGTTTTGGAATCAATAGTCATATCATCGGTTAGGAATTTCTTTTCCGAGATATTGATCAAAGACACTGTAGTAACCACGAGTAGCCCAACCCAGGCTAATGCCCCGATGAGACCCAACTCCGACATTACAAGCACGAAGGAATTATGAGCCGTATGCAGCTCATAATAGTCCATGAAATTATGCTGCCCTACTCCAAATATAGGATTGCTGGCAAACATTTGGTAGCCCGCATACCACGCTTCCAGCCTACCCTGTGAGCTTTCGTCATCGGCACTGATAGTCCGAAAGCTGGTTAGTACGATGAGCAGCGCAGGACTGGACACCAAACCCAGCATAAATGATTTATTGGTGCCGTATTTGCGCCAGAACCAGAAGGCCATCAAGGCCATCGTGGCAAGGAGCGTACCCCGAGAATTGGTAAGATATATCCCATATAACAAGGCTAATATTGCGCCCCAAAGCAAAGGCCGGACAACTGACGGCACTCTCTCTTTGAGCAGGAATACGCAAGGCAGAGTCATGGTAAAGAACATACCCAGATCGTTTGGATCGGATAAATACCCCAGATAGGAAATTCTAGAGACAGATCCTTCGCGAATAACAGGATTGCCAAGCATCCCTATGCCATCTTCATTGCTCACCTGAACGTAGCCATTAGCTACCATTAACAGAGACGCAGCGATAACCACAAGGAAAACAAAATACTGTCTTCCCACAGTACTTAGCAGCCCACTCACGAGAATAAATGGGATAAGTACTTGCTGCACGAACTCCTGACCATACAGTATGGCACCCCCTACCCAGCCGGAAGCGACGAGAGATGTCACTACGGTTAATGTCAACAAGGTGACCAGAAGCAATTGTGGGTTATCGAAATTCTTACGCCGGGCAAACACGAAAAAACCCATGCATAGAATAAGACTGGTTCGAATGATCGTAGAATTTTCATTGATCAGTACAAACCACTCATGGGGTCGGACGAAGAATGCGACCAAATATGCGACTAGAAACAAAAAAGCCATATAAATCAACGCGCTTATGCGTGAATCGAGGGAATCCGGCAATCTCAACACGGCCGCGATGCCTCGTCAAGCTTATTTCATGTACTAAGGCACCACAATGAGAGCAAAAACGGGGGTTTACACTTGGGAACTCTGACCTGGCCGCAGCAGGATTCGCTCCAGCCCCCAGCAGCGCAGCCGAGCCGCTAGTTCCCCATGATCAATGTAGCGTCGCTCACATTGCAGTATGTGGCTATTGAGCTGCTTGCTACCGGCGATGGGCTCGATACACCCATTGAATGTTCGCTCGATTGCGTGAATGTCTGAGCTCAAGTTGCGATGCTGTTAGATCTGTAGCTAGTTTTATTGGCATGAAACGCCCTGAGGTTGATATAGTCCACCTATCAGTCGATACGCGGCGTAAAAAGGGGCCCGAGTGCCTCTGCTCCGGTAAAGTCAGAGTAAGTTCAAGGGCCAAAATTTGAGGCAGATTAACAATTTTGGCTGAGAAAATTGGTAAACTAGTCAGCATTCCTTGTTTGACGGACAAAAATAGACAGATATGAAAGATGCAATAAAACCAGCAACGATCGTTATAACTCCTCGCGATAGGTATTCGAGTCTTGCTCAATGCATAGTCGATCTGTACGAATATACAGACGAATCTTTATTCGATCTTATCGTGTTAAATCTTGGCTATCCCCAAAAAGATTGGGACGCGGGCATAAGAGAACTCGCAGATCGGGACAACTATCGTGTTTTCGACTACGGTAGCATCATTCCCATGGCGGCAATGGACCAGGTGAGAAAGGAAATCCAGACGCCTTATGCCGTCTTCATGGATAACGATTCCAGAGCCCTGCCCGGCTGGCTGCCTCCCCTCATCGCATCCGCAAATAGCACTCAGGCAGCCGTTGTGTATCCTGTCACGCTCGAGCGATCGGGAGTGGATGCTGGTGCCGATGTCCGTACCCATCTGTGGACTACCGAACTGCGTGTGGTAGATGTTGAGAAAACCCCCTTCCTGATCGAGCATAAAACCTTTCGCAGAGCACTCCCGGAAGACCTGCCAGCTGAGTCCGCCGAGTCTCAAGCCTTCGAGTTGCATTGTGTCATGTTCAATACTGAGGTATTGAAAACACTCGAATTACCCAGAATGACGATCCGCGAACACCTCGATATAGGTCTGCAAATTCGATCCAGAGGCTTGAAGCTTTTGGTCGAACCCAGCAGCCATATAGTATTCGATAACCTGGGAACTCGGGCAAACCTCTCGGACCTTAAATATTTTAACCTGCGCTGGAATACCCATATCACAGAGCAGTCGAGTAGGTTGTTTGAAAAACGCTGGGGATATAGTTTCTACTCAGAGAAGTCTATCTACAATTGGGCTAGACGGCGCAGAAGATTCCTCATTATGCGCTGGCTATACCTACCAATCCCTGTCGCCAATTTCCTCGACAAGATAGTATCGGCAATACAGCGCCGGGTCAGACCGATATGGGATCCACTGGATGACCCCGATGGCAACTCAAGACCACTTTATGATGGCAAGAGCGATAGTGTGCCGAAGCAATTGAATCACAGCTTACAGTGAAGCGATGCAACAGCGCGATTCGCCCGGCTCTGCAGCTAAGTTAGTCTAAACCCCTCGTGTAGAATCAGGCTCGTCGCAGCTATTGGAATTTTTTGTTTCCATAATTCACCGGCGCGATTCCATTGTTGTAAATCGCTTAGCTGATTGCAGTGCCTTCCCTGACTCCGCAGATTTTTTCGATTCACCCTCCCCTTTTAGCGCTGCAACATAGCTTTCTTCCATGACGTTAGCATCACAGCTTACTCGCTAAAATCCATAGCACTCAATCTCCACAACCGTGCTGGCACACCTGAGTATGGGTAATTTTCAATAGATATAATGAATGGGGTATGCAGCACGAGGGCAGCTTCGGGGAAGCTATGTAATCAGATTGCCAGACAGCTCGGGACGTAATTGAGCTGAATTCCTCAGTTCACTTTGTCCTCAATGTCATATGCCAGCACCAAGGATACGGCTTGCCATACATGTCCCAATTAAAATCAGGCGCACTTAGAGCAAGAGACGTGGAATAGGGTCGTAATCCTGGCAGTATGACCCCGATCGATTTAGCAATCCTTGCATCGGATTGAGCGTTGCAGAACATTACGAATTGTTCTCTACGCCCAATCGATCGGCCTGGTCATGTGCTGCTGAACTAAGGCAAAACCTCGTATATCATCGATGCTTCCACGTCGAAGTCGGCCCCGCTGCTCGGATGCAGCGCGTGGACGAGCACTACCCAGGTTCCGGCGGAGGAGGGTTCCCCGGCATTAAAGGTATTGCTGCTACTGTAGTCCTGCAATCGATACCACGTGCCCGCTGGGTCGCGAACATGGAATCTATATCTAATACCGCTACTGGCACCCACTGGCGTTGCGGTAAATAGCACCTCGCCCACTGTCGTAAACTGCACTGGCGGGGGCTTGTCTGCGCTGAGACTGACCGCAGTAAGCGACGGTTCGGTGACCTCATACTCTATCCATTTTTCAGCCTCAAATTCGGCCTCACTGCCCTGAAGACGTGCCCGCACGAGCACATTCCAAATACCAGCGGAAGAAGGTTCCCCTGCATTAAAGGTATTGCTGCTGCTGTAGTCCTGCAGCAGAAATAAATTGCCGGCCGGATCACGCACATAGAACTGATACTCAACACTGCCAGTAGCCCCGACTGGCGTTGCTGTAAATATCACCTCGCCTACTGTGTCAAGCTGCACTGGCGGTGGCTTATCGGCTGTAAGGTTGACGGAGGCAATCGGCGCTGGAGTGACCTCATACTCCATCCAATCACCCGCTTCGAACTCAGCTTCGCTGCCCGCGTTACGAGCCTGCACGATCACATACCAGGTACCAGCGGCAGAAGGTGAGCCTGCATTTAAGATATTGTTACTCCCGTAATCCTGCAGCAGAAACAAGGTGTCGTTCGGGTCACGCACAAAGAATCGATACTCAACACCGCCACTGGACTCGGCCGTTGCCGTAAACGTCACATCGCCCACAGACCCGAATTGTACCGGTGGCGGCGTATCGGTTGTGAGGGTGACTACAGATAGGGGATCATCCGGTTCGACGACAAGCAGCTCGCTGTTTCGCGGGACGTTGTCGTAAATGACTGTACGGCCGGTGCGTGGCCAAGTGACTTTGACACCTACAGTCTCGCCAGCGCCAGACCCAAGACCGAAGTGAGCGACTCGTTCGCTCTGCCCCAGGAAATTGCTGCCAGAGCGAATCTCTCTCATCTGAGGCAGTTCGGTGGAGCTTGCAAGAATCTCGATACGAGCACCGACACCGTCGCGGTTAGAGCCCACACCAAGTGCTTCGACACGCAACCAGTCGTTCAGATTACCGATGTCGTTGCGATACAAGGCGGGATAGCCCGCGTTCGTAACATAGAACAGATCCTGATCACCGTCCAGATCGTAGTCGAAGCGCAGAACTGATTTGCCCGATCCGGACAAACTAATACCCTCACTCACCGCGACCTCAGTCATGATAGCTGCGTCGTTTCTCCACAGACGAACCGGGTCATTCATGAAGTGGTCAGCACCGGGCACCATGGGATCGGGCCAGTCAGCGCCGTTGTTCATAGTCAGGTCGAGATCGCCGTCGTTATCGTAATCGAGGAAGATCGCGCCCCAGCCCCAACCTCCGTCCCGAACGCCAGCGCTGTCTGTTTCGTCACTGAACGTGCGACCTCCCAAATTGCGGTAGAGGCGGTTTCCGCTAAGTCCATTGTCGCATTGACAAAGATCGAGGGGGTCATAGATCGATGTCACGAACCAGTCGAGCATTCCATCACCGTCGTAGTCGCCGACCGCGGAACCCATGCCGTTCTCATCGCCACCCACGCCCGCAGCGAGTGTGCCGTCCGTGAATGTGCTGTCACCGTTGTTCCAGAAGAGTCGGCTAGTGCCGAAGTCGGCCGCAATTAGCAGGTCCGGCCAACCATCACCGTCCATATCGCTAAAAGTAGACGTAAAGGTAGTAGTTCCCTGTACCCCAAACAGAAGAGGCACATCATCCATCACGACCCCGGCCGAAACTGTCACATCTTCGAAGTATCCCGGCGCTGCAGCACCTAGGTTGTGCAACAGTCTTGCATTGGAAATGTGCATTAGGGGATTGAACGAATCGCGGCGCCACTCGTTGACATGGATGTCTAGATAGCCGTCAAGGTCGTAGTCGCCGAAGGCCACCGAGAAACCGTAGTGCGGGCCTGTGTCGCCAATATCTGCGCCTCGTAGTATTGCCTCTTCGGTAAAATTTCCGATGCCGTCGTTGATGAATAGATAATGTCGGCTGTCAGAGGGTAGCGAGCATGGGATGCCACATTGCCCCGTAACATAAAGATCCTGGTCGCCATCGTTGTCGATGTCTGCGAAAGCGGCTCCATTGGTGTTTGCATTTATTGCGGTCAATCCCGCCGCCGCTGTAACGTCGGTGAAGGACCCATCACCGTTGTTGCGAAATAAAATATCGGTATCGTGGCTGCGGGTAACATAGAGGTCAGGGAACCCGTCATTATCATAATCACCAACCGCCGCACCGCCGTTCATGTACTCGATTCCATTCGTGACGAAAGGCACGGGAATTTCGAACTGTAGATAATCGACCCCAGCCCACGCCGTCACATCTGTGAAACTCTGCGCTATAGCACCGCGACCCGCTAAACCAAACCCCATGATAAGTATCGAGGCGTAAAGCCATCTACGTGTCGTTGCCATCTTGTATCCCCTTGAAGTTAGCTAAAAATGGCATTACCCACGTGTTTGTCAACAGCAGGCATTGCACTCAATATAGCCAACTTCCCTTTCTGCTAGATTTCTGCTTTATGGCATTCAAAGCCATAGGCAGGCTATATGGCCCCTATTTAGGGCTCTGATTTATATGTCAAATATACGCTACATTCGGAAATCTAACAAAAATATCGACTGATATTGGCCCATAACAGAAATGCTTACCGGACTGCATATGAGAATAGCTGAGAATTCTGAATACTGGATGCCTGCCTGACTAAACCCGCAGCATTTGAGCCAGCAATACGGCCCCGAAGGGAAACCAATGGGTGATAATTACACCGAAATCCAGGGGCTCACTTAAATGCTCATTATGAGGTCGTTGAATTCCAATTTGCGCTCTGTAAAGTGCATCATTATGTAGCCAAGCCTCAGGTGCAATTAATACTGAAAAGCTCAATACGCCACCGTACTTACACACTGAGCCTATCAACGTCATTGTCTTCAACAGTACTCTGGCAAAGTTAACTCCTGAGGGAGACCTCCTCTTGAAAGAGCTTCCCGCGCAGAAGCTTAGCAAGCGGTTTCTTGTCTGAACGCAGCTCGCGACTAATGCCATTGGCATGACACCCCGAACACCGGCGATATGGAATTTTAGTCGGTTTCATCCTTCTTCACTTTACACATCAGCGGAAGCGCGTCTCCCCCGTGTGCAGCGTTTACCCATAGTCTGCGCGCGTGAGCGCATCAAGCCCTCAAGATTCGCCGGTACTCGCTTCGCCTAATTCAGGGTCGGGACCAAAGAAAATTGAGAGGAATTGTGTCAATAAAATAAAGTACACAGGAGAAAGCATGCGAAACGAAATAGTAGTGCGCAAGCGATATACGACAGGACCGACACGGCTTGTTTGCTAGATGTTTACAAGATTAACTCGATGGGGATTAGTTGAAATAATTTCTTAATCACGACCAATGGTTTTTGTTAACCGTATACACAAATACATTCTGAATTTTAAAGGTCTGTATTCGCTGTTCTTTGTGTTCCAAAACGGGGCACGCGAAGCATGCTATTTTTGAGGCTTACACATAACCCAGGCTTAGCTCCTCTATCTGTATTTTCTCTATACAAAAAGCACAATGACAGTGTTAGTCTCTATGTCATCTTCTCGAAAACTATTTACGATTAAAAATACTATATAGAGCCTTTGATGAGGCTGAGGTAATTTAAATGGTAGCAGCAAATTTAGCGGCAAAGGCAGCACCCTCCCCCAATCAAACTTTAATACGATGGGCATTCCTATTTATTTTTTCTATTTCGCCTGCTTTTTCTCAAGCTCAAAGTCTGCCTTCAATAGGTGACACCGTCGCCAACGCGAGCCGGATGGACGGGTACTTCAATCTCTATTGGGAAGAATCGAGCGGTAAGATGTATTGGGAGATCGATAAGCTTGACACCGAATTTCTCTATCAGATTTCCATGGGATCAGGGTTAGGTTCTAATCCGGTTGGTATCGATCGTGGTCAACTGCGAGGGACTTACGTACTCGCAGCAAAGCGCATTGGGCCCAGGGTATTACTGGTACAGCCTAATTATCGATACCGCGCTTCCAGTGACAATATTCTCGAGAGACAGGCAGTAGAAGATGCCTTTGCGCCTTCAGTGCACTGGGGATTTGATATCGTGGCAGTCGATGAAGACACTGTTTTGGTCGATGCGACTGACTTCTTTCTGCGCGATGCGCGAAATGTTACGGGTGCTATAGCCGGCAGAAATCAAGGAAATTACTCCTTGGACAAGAGCCGCAGTGCGTTCTATTTAGATAACACGAAAACCTTTCCCGAGAATATCGAAATCGAGTCGATGCTTACCTTTACTAGTAGCAACCCGGGAAATCTGGTGAACAGTGTCGCAGCAACGGGTAGCGCAATAACCCTGCGACTCCATCACTCAATAGTAAAACTGCCGGATGATAATTTTAAGACCAGAATAGCCGACCCAAGAATTGGCACCAGCGGGCCAACCATTCAGGACTACAGTACCGCGATCGGTGAAGACTTACAGATACGTCTGGTGGCGAAGCACAGACTAGAGAAGAAGAATCCCAACGCGGCTCGGTCCGAGGCTATCGAGCCTATCATCTATTATGTCGACTCGGGCACACCCGAACCCATCAAGTCGGCATTGATTGAGGGAGCGAGCTGGTGGAACCAGGCTTATGAGGCGGCCGGCTTCATCGATGCGTTTCAAGTGATGGAATTGCCAGCGGGCGCCGACGCGCAGGATGTGCGCTATAACATGATTCATTGGACCCACAGACGCACCAGGGGATACTCCTACGGTGGTTCGGTGCAAGACCCTCGCACCGGTGAGATTATCAAGGGCAATGTAAACCTTGGTAGTCTGCGCCTAAGACAAGACTACCTCCATGGTCAGGGGCTCATTCCCGGTTTCGATTACCTGTCCGTTGTTGCGGACAATAACTCTGCCTCGGTGAATATGGCTCTGGATAGAGTTCGACAACTTTCTGCGCACGAGGTGGGTCATACCCTTGGTTTTCCCCACAACTATCTGAGCAGTTCCTACGACCGCGAGAGTGTCATGGACTACCCGGCGCCTTTGATTGAAATCACAGCCGACGGCAAGATCGATCTGTCGAATGCCTACGTGCAAAGAATCGGCGAGTACGACAAGCTGGCTATTAGGTATTCCTACGAGCAATTTCCTCCTGGCGCCGATGAGGCAGAAGAGTTAGCGAAAATAGTGCAAGAGAGCTTGGACAGAGGCTTGTTGTTCATGGCGCACAATAATAATAATTTTGTTGGAGCGGGTCATCAGTTCGCAGGTGTTTGGGATAATGGCGCCAACCTGGTCGATCATCTGAAGCATGAGATCGAGGTACGCCGCATCGGTTTGGAAAACTTCGGTCCGAACCTGATTCGCAATGGTGAGCCACTGTCTACGCTTGAATATGTCCTCTTGCCTCTGTATATGCATCATCGATTCCAATTGAACTCGGCAGCTCAAAGTATAGGCGGTGCGGATTACCGGAACGTAGTCAGGGGAGACGGTCAGGTGCCGTTTACGATAATCGATGCCGAGGAGCAACGAGATGCACTCGAGACAGTGCTTTCGACCCTGTCCGTAGATTTCCTTTCTCTGCCGCAGAATATTCTTGAGTTGATTCCACCCCCCGCCTATCGCTATACCCAGGGCGAGCCTTTCCCGGGTCGTACCGGCTTACTTTTCGATGCCCTCGGCGCAGCGGAAGGATCGGCGAGTCTTTCAGTCAAACAGATACTGCACCCGGCGCGCATGGCCAGACTCGTGGCCTATGGCAGCATGGGCGACTATCCAGATCTGGAGGAAGTTATCGATCGGCTATTGGACGTAACCTGGGAAGGTGGCGCTGCAGATAGTGACTATCAGCAACAACTACTGCATGTCGTGCAACGCGTTACCATCGATGAAATGATGGTTCAGGCAAGCAGCGACGATAGTTCCGGCGAAGTTAAAGCGGTTTTGTCAGATCGGCTTAGTACCTTGGCGAATCGGCTGGAAAAACGCAGAAATGCCAGCGCACATCAGACAACTATTGCCGCCGACATTCGGCGCTGGCAGCAACGGCCGGATGATTCGGTGCCAGGGCCGGCTCTACAGTTACCCGCAGGCGATCCCATCTAGCATCGCTGAATGAGAAAAAAGTCAGAGGGAATCTCCTCTGACTTTTTGCTACTACGAATAAAATTGAGCCCAACATGATGTTTTAGACTACTACTATGCTTCAAAGTGCGGCCAATTTACCGCGATTCCGAAATGCCGAATAGTCATTACTTCCACAGTCAGCAACCGCGAAATAATAGTAATGCTGATAGCCATTTATTCTATTATTACGATTAACGGTAAATCGATTTCTGAAGTTCCCCCAGTATAAAAGAGTGAATTAATGAGAGACCTTTTGCCTCTCATATTCTTCTGGCTCACATAACCCAGAGAAAAATGCCTGTTGTGTTGATTGTAACCACTTCAATGTATTCGTCTTTGTCTTTGTCATTTCCGGTTCTGGCTTTTCTGTAGGCTATGGTCAATCCCTTGCTTTTTTCACATAATCAAAAGAATACATGATTGTATGGCTAAGTCTCACGTACGATTAGTACTTGCTAGGTCAATACATCACTGTAATTAAACTCCCAGCCAATCAACGTCGTCGTCTTCAACCGCACTTTAGTAGGAGCAGTTACCGAGGGATATCTCGACTTGAAGGAGGCTTCCCGCTTAGATGCTTATCAAGCGGTTATGCTGTCCGAGCGTAGCTTCCGGGTAATGCCATTGGCATGACAACCCGAACACCAGAGATTCGGAAACGAAGGTCCTGTAGCACTAGGAGCAACTCTTCTCAAATCTCCTGCGCCCACGGCAGATAGGGGCCGAACTATCCCACGACATTCTAAACCCAGTTTGCGTACCACTTTAAATAGCGACCTTGGGACCGGCTATAGCCCTAGTATGTGTTATTAGTGCCACCGATATGCTTAATTCGGAGAGTCGGTTTCTGACCGGTTTCTACTGAACGCTCGCAGAGCAACGATGCTTGATTCCACTTGCTGTATTGACGCGCGCCTCGAAGGAAGCAAGAACGGACGATTGTTATCCAATTCCTTTGCTAATTCGACAAATCCTAATGCCCTGTCCAACTGGCCAAATTCAGATGCAATTTGAGCTTGTTTAATCCGATATTCGATTGACGAATCAAGCTCAATAGCCCGATCGAGCATTTCGAGCCCATCATCCGGCCTTTGTAAGAAAACAAACAAATCTGCAGAGGAGGAGTAATAACTCGCTCTCAAACCTGGCGGCAGTTGGAATTCGCCGATTCTTTCATACAGGCTAAACAGCCCCTCTAGTTCAGGCCGTTGACAATTATTATCACGGACATTTTGCAACAATACGCCCAAGTGAACATGAACGACCTGGGCATGCAGCTCTAGATCATCCTTTGCAGCTATTTCTGCTATGGACATTGGCTGCTCAAAACCATACCAGCATGAGAAGTTCCAAAGCGTAAGTAAAGACAGCACATCATTCGGGTGGTATTCAAGATTGATATATATCTGCTCAAGGGCTTTTTCAGTATTTCCTTGAAGCTCGAGGTGATTGGCATAGATAGACTGGGCGCGATAGGAGTCAGGATTCTGCGCTGCCATGTGTGAGTATAGACTCGTCGAGTCACTCCATATGGCAATCAACTGCCAGCTTAACCAGATTGACAGACCAACAACGGCTGAAATAACAAATTGAGTCAGATATTTAAGGGAGCTATTCACTCCTGAAATCAAAAGCAGCCGCACATACCAAATCAAAGCGAACAAGGGGCCAAACATAGCCATATAGTTGCGATGCTCAAAGTAGAGTTCGAGGGGGATGTAAGTGGACTCCAAAAGATGCATCGCGGCAAACCAGAACACAGCAAAACTAAACACCGGCTGAGATTTTCTAAAGTAGAAAGCGCTTGTTATCAAAAAACCAAGAAACAAGCTCGCAGTTAGTGTCGTCAGAGGTTGTAACAGGCTTTTGGAAACGGGGTAGTTATCATAGATTACGCTACCAAGTTGCGCGTCTGGTAAAAATATCTTCCAAATATAGTTTGATAATATCCTGGTCTCAGATAATAAGCGTTCGCCCAGCGAGAAGTTTTTAGTTTCGTATTCCCTTAGAATATCCGGCGTTGTAGAGACGAAGTATACAAATACAATCAGTAAAGGAACAACCACGCCAATGCGATACCAGATTCTGAAAGCCCTTGTCGAGAAGCTGTTCTTGAAAAACAACCACTCCAGGATAACGACTACTAATAGAAGCAAGGCGCCGTTTTCCTTGCTCAAAACAGACAATAGTCCGAAGGGAAACAAACACAACAGTAAGTAAACCATTGCTTTCTGTGAATTCGATTCAAGCGCTCTGCGACCAAGTAAATAGAAAACAAGTGAGAGGGTGGCAAAAAAGGTCATTAACTGGGCCATGCGCTGCACAATGTATAATGTTGTACTCACATTGAAAGGGTGTGCCAGCCAAACTCCCATCAAAATCAAAGCAATCAGTGCGCTGGCAGGTTTTGATAATTTTAAGAGTTGGCATAACAAGAACGTCAACCAACAGAAAGCTAATCCACACAGAAGGTGGATCATGATATTCGTATATTTGAATGAGCGAGGATCAACCGGCCAGTCCTGGGCGTCAATTAGGAATGAGATCATCGCGACAGGGCGACCGCCCGGCCCGGATGAATTACTGAATACAAACTGGCGAAAGGCATCAAAATTGTTAACGCCGCCAAACTCCCCAAGTCTACTTATGTTGAAGACATCATCTAGAACAAACGGACCTCCAATCCCCGGCCAGTAGAGTAAGGCTGTGGCACCAAGGACGAGAACAATTCCGATGAGGAAATAGCGATCTGTTTTGTCTGGGAATTGGAGCATAGCTAATTATTTCGGCACATGGATGGATAAAGTGAAGCGATCATAAAGGGCATCCATAAAGGGGACGGAGGGATTTATTATTGACCAGTTTTAGGTAGCACCGCATAAAGGGGACGGAGGGATTTATTATTGACCAGTTTTAGGTAGCACAGACGAATGTAGTCTACTCTGAAACTTGAGCTCTCTTCCGCAATAGGAATTAACGTGCCACGCCGTGCAAGGATGTACATTCCAGGGTATGCCTATCATATTGTTCAAAGAGGCAATAACCGTGGAGCCTGCTTTTTCGAACCGGAAAACTATCGTACTTATTTAAAGTATATGAGCGAAGTGTTACCGCGTTATGGTAATAGTCTTCATGCTTATTGTCTCATGACAAATCATGTTCATTTATTGATTACCCCATGCCTTGAATATAGCATCTCCAATCTGATGAAAGTTGTATGCAGTCGTTATGCGCAATACATTAATAAGAAGTACAATCGCACCGGCACCCTCTGGGAAGGTCGCCATAAATCCAGCGCTATTGATTCACAAAGCTACTTGCTTAAGTGTTACCGATATATAGAACTCAATCCTGTGACAGCTAGAATGATCGGAAAGCCGGAGGAGTATGTCTGGACCAGCTATCACTGCAATGCATGGGGGGATCAGAACAATCTGATTTCTGCACACGAAACCTATCAAGCCCTAGGGCAAAATCAGGAGCACAGATGCTCTAACTACCGAGAGCTTTTTAAGGAAGCGCTATCCCCAGATGACATCCATGCTATTCGAAAGGCAGCACACTACTCAATGCCACTTGGTTCTGACAAATTTGTTGAACAGATTGAACGAAAGGCAGGGAAGACTGTGGGCTATGCAGCTCGCGGGCGGCCTCCGAAGGAGTTGATCAAAAATAAATCCCTCCGTCCCCTTTAGTCGGCAATTCAGTTCTTTAGAAGAGGTAGACTTGGTGTAGGATAGCTTTTATCCTGCTTGGATACCTGAGCCAAACTGAGACAGTTACATGGAAACGAATTTGAATTTAAGCGATTTGCTGGCAAATACTGGAGATGGCGTTGAGGTCATTCCAACTCTCGTGGCATTCGCTGTTTGCTTAGTGATGGCCTTTGTATTGCGGAAATTCTACCAAGAACGTTCGTATTCATTGTCAGGAAAGTCCCACATAGCATCAATAATCCCAATCTTATCAGCCGTGGTGTTTCTGGTGATCGTCGTGGTGAAATCGTCCCTCGCCCTCTCGCTGGGGCTTGTTGGAGCGTTGTCGATCGTTCGCTTTAGAACTCCCATCAAAGAGCCTGAAGAGCTGGTGTATCTATTCTTAGCTATTGCATTAGGGCTAGGGTATGGCGCTGGCCATATCTTAATAACCACTATCTTGGTTACCGTTATTCTAGGCGTGATCTATTTTTGGTTATCAAACAGGCAGGGGGCTGTAGTCAACGAATACAATTTCGTCATCAACTGGCGTAATAGCGAGGTTTCATTCGATTCTATTCTGTTGGCTGTGAATGAATTTTCAGAAACCGTAAAGCTGATACGGCTTGATCAGGGAGGGGAGAAAAACATGGCAGTTTTGCAGTTGTCCCCAAAACAGCAGTTCAATTTTGATGAAATCTTGAAAAGCATCCAGGGAATTGACTCTGACTCAACAATCTCCTTCTATGAGGCGAATACAAACTGGTAGATGGCTTAAACTAGTTCCAGGTTTACCAAATGTTACTTACTGAAAGAAAAGGCAGAAACCCAATCCTCTATGCGGTATTGCTGACTGTGTTGCTGGTAGCATTTGCCCTGTCGACCGTCGACTATAACGAGGTTCATAAAGAAATCCGTCAATCAGCGCTATCTGTGGATCACGGGTTTTCTAGTGTACCAACCTTTTCTCAAGTAGCGGATTCAGCTGTTGATATGAGCAAGGGTGTCTTGTTTGGTTTCCCCGATCGACCCCAATTGGAAACTCTCTATATAGATGTAGAGCCTCGAGAGTATCGAACCCTACTCAAAGATCGCGAGCGTGCTATTTCCAACAATATTCTGACGAACCCAACCGAAGTAAATGCTACTTTGCGATTCAACAGCGAGCAGTTGCGCGCGAACGTTCGTCTTAAGGGGGACTTAAAGGATCATTGGTCGGCCAAGCGCAGAATGAGTCTGCGAATTGAGATTAAAGATGATCAGAGTGTGTTGCACTTTAGTGAATTCTCCTTGCAAAAACCCGCGTCGCGTCAGCATCCCTATGATCAGACCTACCAGTCCCTGAGCAGGCGAGCTGGAAACTTGGCTTCCGTGCATGCGCTGGTAAAGGTTGTGTTCAATGGCCAGACCTGGGGCGTCATGACCATGGAAGAGTTAATGACCTCGGAATTTCTGGAGAAACAAAGAAAGAAGGAATCGTTGATCGTTCGCTTCGCAGATGAAGAGAATGGCGTGATAGAGATGGCAGCCGACCTACAGGGAATAGAGCGCTACGCCGCGTATCGGCTATCTGACGATTCTCTGTATGTGAAAATGTATGAAGAGCAGAAATACTCGATTAACCCGGTATTTCGAAAGTGGTATACCTATATAAGCCAGGAAAGATTGGCACAGCACCGCCGGGAAACGCGATTGTATGATGTAGACGCTTATAGTCGAGCGCTCTTTGTGTCTTCCTTTTGGAACGATGGCCATTCGCTCTGGCACGCTAACTCTCGGCACTACTTTAATCCTTACACCCTCAAGCTGGAACCGGTGACAACAGATGCTTTCTTACCTCATTCTATTAGGGCGTGGGAGAGCTATTACCCCAGGGCCGTTTTTAATCCGATTCTGAACAATAGTGTTTACAATTATGTCATGTCCACTCCAGAGTTTAGTGAGAATTTGGAGGCTAATTTTGAGACCGCAAAGAAAGCTATAATGTTCGCAAAGTCTGACTTTGAATCGATAAGCAGCTACTTTCCTCTGGACACGATGGACCCGAATTTCCTGTCCGTGCTCGGCGATAACATACAGATATTGAGTGCCCAGGAAAGTCGTAATGAACTTTTCATGCCGAAAGACTTGCTGCAAGTAAGTGATCTGTCGGCGCCGACTACTCAGCAAGCGGAGATGCTAACGGATCACGTGCATGTGCGTCACTACGAGAATGGGCTGATCGAAATATACAATCTGCTGCCAGTTCCTGTGAAACTATCCAGAATTCTTTTGGGGGAATCGATCAGCCTCGATCAGGATTTGTTAATTCCGGGTTATCTGGCAGGGGAATACGAGCCGGTCTCGATTCGAACCGAGCTTACCGGACAACTGGATAGCCTATTGGCGGTCGAGACAGAATATCTCGGTGCCACCAGAACAACTCAGGCGCATCTGAGCCTCGCGACTAAGGGCATGCACAATCCTCTCTTAATTGCCTATGATGGGAGACTGTCGTTCCTGCAGATGGATAGCGAAGGAGATTGGCTATGGCAATCCGGTAGCTGGGAAGTGACAGGACCATTGATGCTAGAGGGTAATCTCAGAATTGAAGCGGGTACCAGCATTAAATTTTCCAACAATGCCTATCTTATAGTGCATGGCGCAATAGAGGCGATAGCGGACGATCAAAACCCAATTACCCTTAGCGCGCTAAACGATAAGTGGAAGGGCATCTATAGTTTTCAGGCAGGGCAGCAGTCCATGTTAAGGAACGTCACTATTGAGAAATATTCCTCACTTGAGGATGGTCTGCTGAACCTAACAGGAGGTATTACCTTCTATCAGTCTAATGTAACGTTCGAGAATGTGACGCTCAGTAATGTGCGCGGGGAAGATGCGATCAATCTTGTCGAATCTCAATTTGCGTTCGATAGTCTTTTGATTCGAGATACCGAGTCGGATGGACTGGATAGCGATTTCTCAAATGGGTCGATAACTAACTCCGAATTCGTAAATATTAATGGAGATGCGACGGATTTCTCGGGTAGCGAGGTAACTTTAGAAAACATTGTTGCCGATGGGGTTTACGACAAGGTCATTTCGGTAGGAGAGGCTTCAAACGTGCGAATATCGAATGGTAGCTTCAGCAATGTTGGAGTGGGCATAGTATCCAAAGACGGAAGCGCAGCATTTGCCGAAGATATAAGCGTAGACTCATATACTTTGAGCGCGGCAATGGCGTACGAAAAGAAAAGCTTTTATGACAAGCCCACGCTTGAGCTTAGAAGAGTCGACGCCGAAGGAGAGATGGCCTTCATCCGCCAAATTGGCAGCTTCATGACGTTAGATCAGCGGGAAGTGGCTCCGCGCTTACTAGATGTTGATGCCCTGTATGCTGAAACTGTAATGGCGAAATGAGTCAAGATTATCGCTATGAAGTGAAATTCGTTCTTAATGAGATTCAGCTTTCTGAATTTGAATTTTGGATGGCCGCGCAGACATCCATGAAAGAAGCTTACCCGGATCGTGTCGTTAATAGCTTGTACTTCGATGATTCAGACTATCGAGCAGCGAGGGACAATCTAACCGGTTTACCCAACAGGGAGAAGTTTCGGTTTCGCTGGTACGGCAATCCCGCCGATGGAAGGGTGCTCGACTTAAGGCTCGAGAGAAAAGTCAGAGAGGGCAGGCTGGGGTTTAAGCAAAGCTGTCGGCTGCAAACGCTAGAAGAAAAGCTTCTGGTCGTGAAGCTAGCGGATTTATGCGATGAGTGTAGAGAAGAATTCTTTCGGATAGGGTTGTTGCGTGGCGATCTTCTGTCACAGCTAATTCCAACTCTCTATGTGAGCTACAACCGGCAATACTACCAAGATATTAATAACGTTCGCATAACAGTTGATCGCGGTATAGAGTTTTCTGAGGTACGGGCCAATGCGAAATTGCTGCAATCCAGGCCTATCTTATATTCTAAGAAGATCGTGGAAATAAAGTTCTCGCCAGACTTGAAAGACAATGTCGCGCATTTGATGAAGTCTCTGCATATCGCGCCAAAGCGATGCTCAAAATACCTGCACGGCCTCTCCATGATCGGGACGGCTGTCTATATTTAGGGCTCCTTTCTTTCGATCGCCTTGGCCAGAATCAAAGGGAACGATTAAAGGGGACGGAGGGATTTATTTTTGACCAGTTTTCGATTAAAGGGGACGCCCATAAGTCGATCCCTGTCAACAAGACAGCAGTCATCTAAGTG
>CAXBLN010000071.1:0-17752 GCA_963976555.1 uncultured Gammaproteobacteria bacterium | reverse complement strand
GAAGAAGACTATTTTTCCAGGCTAGAAAGTGTCTAGCAAAGGCTGGGAAGTCCAGTTGGGTATTGTTACTAACCTGAGAATCATCTTGAGCTACACTTGATGCAGAGATAAATAAGCATATCAAGAACAATACAGCAGTCGATTTCGTAGCCATACCCATCTCTCCTCGCTGTTTCATGAAAAAAGGCGTGATTTTGTCTCTCAAGACTATACGATTCTGTTGAATTACACATGCACAAGTCAATAAGCCACTATAGACCATTTTGCCCTGTCCAGCCGATTTGTCCAGAAAATCGCCTAAATTGGCGGTTTGTGCCAGAAGCAGATATATGTGTGCGGATACCATAGTGATGATACTGGGAGAAGTTCATGGAAGGCCCATTTTGCACCGAGCATCAGTTCTTTCCCCAGTCAATTCGGGGTTGCTGAGAATATATACTGCAAGCCGTTCATATATGAGACAGGAATCACTGAGATGTGATCTTCGTTCTCTATAATTTCCGCACTAAACTCTAGATTTTCATGCCCACGCTCTTCGAAAGAGCTTCTCAGTAACTCGTAAGACTCAAGCATATCCGAATTCTCAAGACTCCCTACTGATAAATATACACGGGTGTCTATATCTCTTCTGCCAATGAGGCGGTCTTCGGCATCACCCAAAAGTTCGAAATTCTGCCACCAAAGAGATGGACTCGTGATTACGTAGTTATCAAATGAATCGGGGTTTGTGAATAATTCCAACGTTAAGAAAAGTCCCGCTAGAGATGCTCCCATGACCGTATTGTTGCCTGAAATTCTATAAGTTTGCCCAATAAATGGCACTAATTCGTCTCGAAGAACTATCGAGAATTCGCTCGCTCTGCCACTGCGCCACTTGTTGAGCATTTCAACTGTTACAGGTGTTTCGTTCCTCCTCTCTCGTATAGTAGAAATTGTTCCTGCGAAAGAACGCATATCTTCAGCTACAATATTGGTAGGAGAAAAATGAGCTGTTCTGAGACCTATGTGTTCCTCGTCTGGTGAAAATCCAATACCAACCAACACAAAACTAGGAACATTAGGAAGTCCAGCCATTACCTTGTGAAAGTTACTGAGCTGTTGCGCGTACTCAGAGTCAATATCCAGCACGTAGACAACTGGATACTTGTCTCCGCTAGACTCCGAATACGCTTCTGGCAAAGACACAAAGAGTCGATAGTCTTCTCCAGATACGGATGATGACACCACATGATCGATTCTTAAGCGGTCAGGTGCGATTTGCGCTTCTTCGCTTGCACTAGCGGTTGTTAATAACAATGGCGCAAGCATTATGATTTGAAGTACATGCATGTCATCAAACTCCTTGTTGTCCTGGCGGTACCGATTTCGAACGCATGGATCTCGATTTTCAGAGGTGGCAAACTATTGCCACAGCAGAATCAAGGAGAGTTTGTTGCTTAGGGTAATGATATATCAAGCTCATTAAACTTTTCTGATAGCTTTTCAAGAAAGTTGAAAGGTTTGAGCGGCTATAGGCCTGAAGCTCAGGTGGTTCTCAGGACAGGGACTTGTTGCGGTACTCTGTTGGTGTCATCCCTTTGAGCTCACGGAATGCAGTGTTGAATGATACGATATTCTTGTATCCAGTCCTTAAAGCGATTGTATTGATTGGGATATTTCGAGACTCGATATCAGACAGCTGCTCGCAAATATCTTCTATTCTAAAGGCATGAAGCAATGCATTAAAATTTCGATATCCGAGGTCTTTATTGATCAACGATCTCAGCCTGTATTCAGGAATTTTTAGTTGCTTAGCTAATGAAGACACCGTCAGAGAAGAATTAGCATAAAGTCTGTTATTGACGAAATGGAAATTAAAGCTCTCTCTATCCAGAGCCTTGCTTGTATCAGCTGTAACAGAAAGGATATCGAAGCTAACCTTGTTGGACGTAGGACTTGCTAGTGCATACTCGTAATTTGACATCACTAAAGTCGCCGATATGCCAAACACCGCAACCACGATAATAGTTACCTGTTGAGAAAGCATGAACGATGCATCCGTTGTCACAATAAAATTCTCACTAAGAGTAACTATAAAAATCAAAACCCCCATTGTGCTTAACAGCTGGCTGCGTAAAATTCTTCGACGTTCGACCAAGTCATCTCGCCAACCCTTGATAGCCCAGTAAAGCCCAGTACCCGAAACTCCAAGAACCAAATAACCCGTGATTGAAAATAAATAGTCACGAAAAATAGGGATTTCCGCAAACATCGGAGGATTCTCGAGGATATTGAAACTTATCTGCGATGCGGCACTCAATGAAAATTGTATGACAATAATGACAATTGCCCATATTGGAAATTTCGAATCTTCCTGAAATACCCGATGGCATAGAATCATAAATAGGCCGGGGACCGCACTTGGGGCAATTCTCACGATGTAAGCGAAATCGCTATAGTCTACTCTGTAAGCAGAATCGATTGCATGAAACCCCATTGCCGAGATGATATATGCCACGAAGCAGAGCGAAATAAGAAAGAAAAGCTGCGCTATGGGGTGATTCGGCTGAGACTTCAATATCCCAACTCCCATAAACAACATGGACAATATTCCTACTATACTGATTGTAAAATTAGCCATCTCGCTGTCTGTATTTTTTGAAAATCATCGTATGTTGTGTAAGATTTTGATCTTATACGCGAGGGCACGCAAGTTTTTGAGTGCATTTACGACACTAATATACATATTTTTAGGCGTCCGCTTCGGGTCGTTTCTTCACCTTCAGCCGACCTATCTAACATGACCGCTGAACTGGTACTTTGTGCCATTAGTTCAACCGATCCGTGCACCAAAGGTGTTCGTCGACACATAGGTATCTTGCAATCTTAATTGGATATTAGTTGTATTCTTTCCATGTCGCTCATTTGGTTATAACTGGAGGTAATTACACGGTCCCCTGGTTGCAATCCTGCCTGAACCTCAACGAAACGGTTATTACGACGCCCTACGCGTAGTTCCTGGCGAGCAGCATATTGCCCATCGGCATCGAGCACGAACACCCAGTTTCCTCCCGTGTCCTGAATAAATCCACCTAATGGCAGGAGCAATGATTCAACAGGATTTCCTAATACCAACTCCATCTGCAACGATTGCCCACGTCGGACATTTGCCGGCGCCGTGCCTTCGAAAACAAGATCCACTTCAAAAGTACCTTCCGTGATTTCAGGATAAACTTTTATAACTCTGGCTTTGAATTTTTCACCGACCAAATCAAATGTTGCTTTTTGATCGGCAAATACTCTGGTCACGTAATATTCATCTATCTGCGCCACAATCCTATATTGATCAATGACATCAATCTGACCTAGACGCTGCCCGCTCTGCTTACTTTCACCAATCTCGACGGGCAAGGAAGTCAGTTGACCAGATATAGGTGCGCGAACCAATAGGCTTTCAAAACTGCTTTGTGACACCTCCAAATTCTCTTCGAGTTTCAGTTTCTGCGTCGCGATTTGTGCCAGTCTGTCTTCACGTATTTTTCCTTCTAGCACCTGCCGAGCAAGCAGATTACCGCGTACTTTATGTTGATAATCTAGCTCATCTACTATGGCGTCATATTCTTCTTTGGAAACAAGACTCTCTTTCACCAGCAAGGCAAACCGAGTTTCTTGGCGCTCAAGCACCACTATCCGATAATCTGTATCAATCAAACTTCGAGCTGTAGTTAATTTCGTTGTCTCAAAGCCGTCAGAAATATTATTGAGGAAGTTCAGCTGCTCGGTAATGCTTGTATCGTTCCTGGCTGCGTCCAGGCGCAAATTTGTATTGCTAAGCTGCAATAGTGCCTGCCCAGCTTCAACGAAGCTGCCCTCTTCAACAAAGACTTCCTCTACAGCACCACCATTCACGGCATCAAGAAAAACGCTATTTAGCGGCTGGATAGTTCCTCGAATAGGGATGAGATCTTCAAAAGCCCCGAACCGAACTTCGGAAACAATAATTTGATCAACCGGCACTCGATAAGTGCGAATCGAGGCCTCAGCCAACATGGCATAAAGAAACCAACATGTAGTAACTATCGCAATCGCGATTAGCCCCCACTGCCAGCCTGCTAGTTTCTGCTTCTGTAGAACTCTATCCATTGATCCGACTTCACCTTTTGGAATTCAACATAGATGTATATATTAGGCAAACGCCATTCTCTCTTGGTTGTCAGATTCACTAATAACTTTACCGTCCAGCATACGTATGATGCGCTTTCCCGCAGCAGCGTCCTCGGCAGAGTGAGTAACCATAACGATAGTAGTGCCCTCGTCATTCAGTCCTGATAATATCTTCATCACTTCTTCACCGTGCTCACTATCTAGGTTACCTGTAGGCTCATCCGCCAGAATTAAATTGGGCTGATTCACGATTGCCCTTGCCACTGCAACTCTTTGTTGCTGACCCCCTGATAACTGCTGAGGGAAGTGTTTAGCACGATGAGCCATATCCATTTTCTCTAACACTGACTCGACCTTCTTTTTACGTTCTGACGGTGGGGTCTTCGTATAGATTAGAGGTAGTTCTACGTTCTCAAATACAGTGAGCTCATCAATAAGATTAAAACTCTGGAAAACAAACCCAATATTTTCTTTTCGTAGATTTGCTCGCTGCCTCTCTGTATAGGAGGATACTTCTTCGTCAAGAAACCAGTATCCCCCCCCATCAGGATTATCTATAAGACCAAGGATGTGAAGGAGCGTTGACTTACCGCAACCCGAAGGTCCCATGATTGATGTGAATTCGCCACTGGCGACCTGAATATTGACTTCATCAAGGGCGGTAGTCTCAACCTCTTCAGTGCGAAACAGTTTCATCAGGCCTTCTATTCGAATAATCATGCTTTTCTTCCTTTGAATGGCGTTCATTGCAGAAATCTAGTGGCTCTTCAAGTGCACAGAATTTATGGGAAGGCCGCGGAACGGCCTCCCCAGTCACACTTTAATCTACTAAGGAACTTTCAAAACCTTTAGTGACTATATGCAATCACCGTTAATTTAGGATGTGACATAACACTTAGCTGCAATTGCTGTACCAGAATATTTATTCATAAATATCAGGTAGATATGCATCTTTAAGACTATGCTTTTACAAACTTGTATCATTATGAAACAGTGCGAGGGTTCCAAATCAGAACAGAAAGTAAAACGCGTGCTAAATTCTTGCAATGAGTAGCATAAACGGCTGTTTTGCCGCAGTTTCGAAAATAATACTCATGTTGGTGTCATAATTGCTGCTTTTGTAAGAAGGGATTTTCTATTTAAACAGTTAAGGCCCATCTGACAGAGAATATATCCATATTACAAAAGGATACGTGGTTTTTATTAGCTATATGCGACGAAGCTATAATTACGATATGTTCCAATATGAAACATATTATAACCCCTGTAGGCGGCTAGCCTAGCTCGAACGAAAACCAAGGACTAATCGGTGAGAAACTCAAGTACCGGCAGTGAAAAGATACTTATCGTCGATGATGATCGCGACGTGCTTTTGACTGCCCAATTAGTACTAAAAGATGGACATAAACGCATTCAATGCCTAGCTAATCCTAGCGACCTGCCAGCTTTGCTCAAAGCAGAGAAGTTTGACGTGGTTCTGCTAGACATGAATTTCACCCGAGGGCTGACCAGCGGCGAAGAGGGTTTCTATTGGCTACGAAAAATCAAGGAACTCTCCGAAGATACTCAAGTCATTATGGCGACTGCTTATGGAGAGATTGATCTAGCCGTAGAAGCCCTCAAACAAGGTGCTTCTGATTTTCTGGTTAAACCTTGGGACAACGAAAAGCTGGCAAGCACTGTAAACACCTGCATACAACTAGGCCAATCCAAGCAAAGGATCCGCCGCCTTGAAAACACACAACAAGCCCTGAGCGAAAAGCTTGAATCAGGATTTAGCGAGATGATAGGCGAATCAGCAAGCATGAACAGAGTGTTTGCCTTAATCGAAAAAGTGTCAGCGACAGATGCTAGCGTTCTAATCCTAGGCGAAAACGGCACTGGTAAAGAACTTGTCGCTAGAGCCATACACAAAAGATCAGATCGTCATGATCTACCAATGATTAGCGTAGATCTGGGCGCAATTAGCGAAAGCCTATTTGAAACAGAAATGTTCGGGCACAAGAAAGGCGCATTTACTGATGCAAAGCAAGATCGCGCCGGTCGCTTCGAAATCGCTGATGGAGGAACCTTGTTTTTAGATGAAATAGGAAACCTGAGTCAACCGCTCCAAGCGAAGCTTCTTGGCGTCCTCGAATCGCGTACTGTTACCCGAGTGGGCTCAGACATCACGCTGCCGATTGATATACGCCTAATTAGCGCAACCAATATGTCGGCTACAAACATGGCTGACAGTGAATTGTTTCGAAAAGATCTACTCTATCGTATCAACACAGTAGAAGTGCAACTTCCGCCCCTTAGAGAACGGACATCCGACATCCCTTTGCTTGCCGCTCACTACATTAAGACGTATTCCACCAAATACAATAAGCAGGAAATCAAATTAAGCACGAGTGACATTAACAAACTCCAAAACTATAGATGGCCGGGCAATATACGTGAGCTACAGCATTCCCTCGAGCGAGCTGTAATCGTGGCTGAGAATGGGAAGATTGATACTCAAAATATACTGATCGGACAATCACTGGAAAACACTCCCAAAGCAGAGCTAAATATAGCCAAGCTAGAAGAACAAGCCATCCGTCAAGCAATAAGCGAGTATCGAGGAAATTTGACCCAGGTTGCTAAGGCCTTAGGTTTAGGCCGGACAACACTTTACCGAAAAATGGAAAAGTATGATCTCTCAGACGAGTAGACTTAAAGGCCAACACCTTAAACTTGTAATGCAAGTTGCATTGCTCGTGGCGCTGTCGTTTTTGATTGCTTATAGCTTCTTGCGGACTGATTGGATTGGCATTCCTAGTGTAAGCTTCGCTCTGATGATGTTAGTAACTACGAACATTATTAGGATAAGCGAAAAGAGCTACAGAGATTTTGCCCAGTTTTTGAATAATGTATCTCACAACGACTTCTCTACATCGACGACCGCCTTTGAGGACAGCTCAAGTGCCAGGGCTTTTGTAGATGCTCAAAAAATGATGCTGGCGAAATACCGTAAACTAAAAGTCGATCGCACAATTCAGAACGAATACCTGCAGATGGTGGTTGAACATGTAGATACTGCTTTACTCTGCTTTGATGACAACGGAAATATTGAGTTTATCAACCACGCCACAAGAGAACTTCTTAAGAAAAAGTATATATCTAACATCAGCGTTATCGGTAGTTTGAGCAAAAATCTAGAAGAAGCACTAAGAACTATTCACTCTGGCGAACATATTGTCCTCAAAATTGTCCTTTCAAGTGAATTGCAAAGCCTGATCCTCACAGCTTCTGAATTCGTGCTACTGGAAAAGAAATACAAACTCGTATCCATGCAAAACATTAAGAGTGCATTGGATGAGAGAGAAATAGAAAGCTGGCAGAAGTTGATCAAAGTACTAACTCACGAAATCATGAATTCGATGACCCCTATCGTATCTCTTAGCCACTACGTGAAGAAAGTAGTCGGTGATGCAGTATTGACTGGCCAAGTGATTAATGAAGAATCTGAGCAATATACTGACTTACGACAAAGCATTGATGCAATCTCATCACGAAGTCAGGGCCTAATGGAATTTGTGAACTCCTATAGAAGTCTTAGTAACCTGCCCCAGCCTGTATTTTCAGATTTCGAAATACAGTCTCTTTTTCAGAGAATTGAATCCTTGCTTAAAGAAACGCTTGAGGCCAAAGATATTCGCTTCGTCACCGAGATAACCCCCAATAATCTAACCCTAACAGCAGACTCGAATCTTCTAGAACAGGTATTGCTTAATCTTGTAAGCAACGCCATCGATGCTGTAGAGGGAGTAGACTCTCCCCATATAGAACTACGCTGCTTACTGGCCACAAATGGCAGAGTTCTTATCCAAATTAAAGACAACGGCTGCGGTATTAGCAAAGAAGTTATGGACAATATTTTCACGCCATTCTTTACCACTAAAGAAAAGGGTAGCGGTATTGGCTTGAGCCTTTCGAGACAGCTGACACGATTGAATAAAGGTACTCTCAGCGCGAGTAGCGTGGAAGGAATAGGCAGCCAGTTTACGCTGACATTCTAAGTTCCGAGCGATCTTGACAGTGTGCTTGAGAATGACTGTTCTGAATTGGAACAGAGTAGTGTTCCAAATTAGAACGATTTGCCGCTCTTCCGTTGAGTATTAACCTGCTACGTTAGCAATCATGCTGAAAATGGCTGCATGGCATTATAATTGCTCAAAGTAACATAAACACGATTCCAAATTTTCAAGCCTGATAGTTATTTGATCGCGAATCCTAGGAATAGAACCATGTTTGTGCACATAGTAAAAACGGCCCTTAGAAGTATTCTCAGTAGAAAGCTCTATTCCTCAATTAGCATTCTTGGGCTTGCCGTGGGCATGGCGGTTTGTATGCTAATCATGTCTTTCGTGAGTCATGAGCAAAGTTTTGACAATATGCACCCGGACAATGAGCGTGTTTATCGCATAATTCGGGAAAATGCAGATACTGGTGCTGGGCTAGCTAAATTCTTCAACCCAATGACTGCAATATTTGCTCAAAATTTCCCTGAAATCGAATCGTTCACTCGGCTCGAAATGAGGGAGGCATTGCTAAGTGTTGATGGAGATAGCCAGTATCAAAAACTGAGCATGGTTGATGCAAATTTCTTCTCTATGTTTCCCTCCGATGTAATAGCTGGAGATCCAACTGCAGCCGTTACGGACCTGAGTAGCGCCGTACTTACTCAATCTGCGGCATTTCGACTATTTGGAGAAGAGAATGCTATTGGGAAAACATTAACCATCGACACGGATAAAGAATTTCGCGTCAGTGCCATCATTGCCGACAATCATTCTAACAGCCATTTCGTTGGCAACTACTTTATCAACATTAACAACGCCCCCGCGATATGGAACTTCCCAACTATTCTTGAATCATTTCGCGCAGCCAGCACCTATCACTATGTAAAGCTGACCGGCGGAGTAGATATTGCAGAGCTAGAAGCGAAGACCAATGCTTATATTAGGTCAGAATTCGAGCCAAGGTTTAATTACATTGTTCACTACCAGGCACTTCGCGACATACACTTTACGGTTGGTTTATTAGAAGAACTGCCTGCGCGCGACGAAGTAACGGGGCAATTCAAACCTTATAGGGAAAGTACCAATATTTTAATGTTTGCTACCGTTGGCTTGCTAACTCTAGCTATAGCCGTATTCAATTTTGTTAACTTACAGGTAGTTCAAGCATCAAAACGCGGGCGAGAAATAGGAATTAGACGCGCTCTTGGAGCTCAGAGAAACGAGATTGCTTTCCAGTTTCTGATTGAAACAGTCCTAATGTCATTGTTTGCTCTGCTCATTGCAATCTATCTAACTCAGTTATTCACTCCCTTTTTCAAATCGGTAGTGGCTGCACCGTTAGATGTATTTACTCCCTCTAGTTTTCTCGAAGGAATTCTGGTCTTTGCCTCTGCATTATTGTTGGGCCTGGTAGCCGGCGCATACCCAGCAGCAATTATTGCTCGCCTGGCTCCTGTGAAGGCCCTTAAGGGAGAGCTTTCAGATTCCCTTAGCTCCACAAAGATCCGATCTCTTCTGGTAGTTCTGCAGTTTAGCGTCAGCATAGGTTTGATCATTTCAGCCGGAATAATAAGCAAACAAATAGATTACGCCCTATCTATCCCGCTCGATTTTAATCCGAACAACTTGGTTATTTTGGATAATGTTCGCAACAGTAGAGCCGGACCGTCTTTTGATCTTATGCGGGAACAATTACTGACTGAGCCCGGCATTCAGGTAGTAGCTTCCTCCACTGTCATTCCCACAGATACTGGCGGGGGTGTTCTACCGTTCTCGAAAGTAGGCGAATCGGAAGAGATCACTTACTCCGTTAGGGCAACACAAATGAGTGAAGACTTTTTCGATGTTTTGCAGATTTCACTTATTGCAGGCCGATTCATCAGTGATGATTTCGCTACAGACAGGTCAGTACGCCTAAGCGCAGAACTAGGGGGCGGCTCTCGTGGCTCAGTTACAGTTAATAAAGCTTTAGTCAATGCCATGGGATGGGAAAGTCCAGAGCAGGCACTTGGTAAGGGCATTTATCGAGGCAATCAAACCTACACTATAGTTGGCGTTGTAGAAGATGCACATTATCAGTCCATTCATAGCGAAATCGAACCTAGGTTTTACGCTCTGGGTAACGTACGCAATTTCATGCTGATAAGGCTGGCACCCGCTGCAGGCTCCTCTTCATTACAGGCAATTGACCGCGTTTGGGAGCAACATGTTCCTGACTTTCCAATTCAGCGTCGGTTTCTTTCGGACAGTTATGCTGCTAGCTATTTGTCCGAAGGCAGAACGTTGCGTTTGTTTATCGGACTGTCAGTAATAGCTGTTTTGCTTTCCTGCTTAGGTCTCTATGCCCTCGCCTCTTTCATCGCGGAACGCCGCACTAAAGAAATCGGAGTCCGTAAGGTTTTGGGGGCTTCCGTTGGAAAAATCACCGGCCTTTTGTCTTGGGATTTCTCTAAGCTTATTGTTCTCGCAAACCTACTAACCTGGCCCTGTGTATGGTTTCTAATGCAGCAGTGGTTGAATGGGTTTTCTTATAGAACTGATATTAGTTTTGGCATATTCCTCTTGGCTGGATGCATAACTCTTGGCATGGCGATCTCTACCATTTTTATCAGATCCTATCGAGTGGCCACTTCCAATCCCATTGAAGCTTTGCGAACCGAGTAGGCCCAAAATGATCCGTATATTTAGACTTTTCTTATGAAATCAATACATTTAAGTCAGTCTTAGTCAAACAAGCACACGATGGTGATTCAATACATGTCACAAAATTTCTATAGAAAGTTAGTGAGGAGCGTCAAAAGCTACGCCTCTCTGATAAAATTCTTACATATGTCGACTGCAGCAGTGTTCGTTATCCTTGTCAGTGTATTCAGCAATTTCCAGATGACCTTTGCCCAGGTCGGCGACACCGACTTCATTCAAATGTCTACCACTAACAATCATTTCGTACCACTACACATCGAAACTCCAAAGTATCCTCCACAAGCTTTTCAAGACAAAATTGACGGATTCACTCTGATGTACTTCACTGTCACAAAAGAAGGAAATGTTGAACCCGATTCTATAGTGATGATCAATGCGCTACCAAAGAATGTATTTGATCTCGCGTCTAAGCGTGCAGTAGCCCAATTTAGGTTTGAACCTCCCTTCAGTCACGGCGAGAATATCGAATTGAAGTTTGTTACAGTTCAATTTAGATTTAGGCACGAAGAGGATAAGGTTTCTGTATCTCTTCAAACCGCAAAACTAATGAACCGTGAATACCTCCCTCTAAATTACATAACTCCCAATTACCCCCCTGAAGCAAGTTCGGAAAAACTAGAGGGCTACGTCTTAATCGAATTTACGGTGACTCGTGAGGGCAGAGCTGCAGGCATCGTCATTCTGGATCGCCAGCCCAGCAATGTATTCAATGCATCTGCTATCGAAGCGGCAGAAAGGTTCCGCTTTCAACCCAGAGTGGTTGATGGAATCACCTCTGAGGCGCCTGGAGCTCAATATCTCTTTCGTTATGAACTAGAAAACAGATCCCAGCAAGTAAACTTGCCTGAAGCGACTATTTTGCAATGAACTTATCTAAATGGGATGTCCGGGGTTTACTAACGCTTTCATACTAAGGAAATAATTTTCACAGAATTTCAGCTTTTCAGTTCTGCGCCCCTCCTCCCCGGCTTCGGCTCTGGTTCGGTGTTCGGTCAGTGAAAACGCTCGGAAATCTTTAACTTACGTAGTTCAGTCGAGCCGTAGTCCCGAGCCAGGTTCGGAAGAGGTTCGGTTTCGGTCGGCCTTGGGGGTTTGGCCTGAAAGAAACTCTTAGAATTCTTCAACTTAAGGAATCAGAGGGCCCTCAGTTCCACTGCCTCATAATCCGCTTGTCCGGGGTTCGAGTCCCTGTGGGCCCACCATTTTTCCTTTCTTTTCATCGAGTTACATTTGGCGAGACGGACTATAGAAATTCACAGTCCGTTGGTCCTGGCATAATCCGTCGCTCTCAGCGCAATCCCCCGAGAAACTCTCAACACCACACTATGTGAGAGCCCTACGACCTATTGGATAATTTCAGGTGTGAATCAATGGCGCTGGCACATTGTTTGACTGTGTCATGGGCTGAATACTGGCACCTTGAGAGTTAACTTGTCAGTACCATCTCTACCGAAGTAGCAAGGCAAGTGCGCCAGCTATTATGAAGCCAACACCGGAATCTGTCAGACTGGCATAGCCAATACTCTCCTGGTTAAGCGGTAACTCTGCCGCAAGCACTCCTAATTGACCGGCGCTATAAGTACCATTATCAAGCAACGAAGTGACATAACTGTGTGTGTCCACATCAGCGGAACCGCCAGTAAGATTAGTGAAAATCAGGTCAACTATGTCGCTGTGGGGAGCATTTGCACCTAGTCGCACGTCGAACGCCGCACTCATTAAGTCTTCGCGGCTAATACCGGATTCCATAATATCTAATCCGGCTCCCACGAACTCGGTATTGGCGACAGCATCCGGCCCCAGTATCAGACCCAAAAGCTCCGCTATAAATCCCGCATCACCATCCAAGTCAAAGGCAAGCCCTTGGTCACTAAAAACCAACCTCTCTACTCCTAACAGAATATCACTGCCATCAATACCCCGCTTGTCCACAATATGTAGCTCACCATTAGTGCGCGTGATTTGGTAATCGCTGAGCGCACCACCGTATTGCGCATAGTCAATTCCAGGACCACCATCGATAACGTCATCGCCAGCACCACCTTCGAATAAATCAGTATCAGGGTTACCGGTTAATACGTCCGACTGTAAAGTACCATATACTCGGTCCATAATCGGCTGCACAAGGATGTCTACTGTGGTGGCTATTGAACTCATGTCTCCGTCCGAAGCCTGATAGGTAAAGCTATCAACGCCCGAGAAATCCTGTTGTGGTGAGTATTGAAAGTTACCCATTGAGTCCAATTGTAGACTGCCATGTACTGGATTGCTGTCGATGACATAATCCACAACCTGCGCTTCTGCATCCACTGCTGCTGGCAATATTGCAGACAGAACACCGTCTTCATCGACCGTATAAGATGCACTGTAGGTCAGTGGCGCAGTATTTGCGCGAGTGAGGATTTGGTAGCTGGCACCGCCAGCGAATGAATTACCGTGAGAGTCTTTGACTGCAGCGGAGCCCAGCTCCAAAGTATAGGTTTGGCTAAAACTAAGATTCTGACTCGGGTCGATGGTTAGCACGCTACCGACAGCACTCATACGCTGCATACTGAATGTCTCAATCAGGGTCCCGGACGCATCACGCAAGCTGAGCGTTCCGCCACCGAGTGTTATTGCCTCATCAAAGTTGATGACAATATTGCTGTCGATCGCAGCTCCTGCGCTCGTAGAAGCTGGACTGAAGGATGTTACCAGCGGTGGCGTTGAGTCGGCGAACCTAGCAACGAGATCGACCACGTCGCGGCCGTTGTTAAAAGAGAGAGCTTCTACGTTCTTGAGGCGCAAATGGTAAGTACTGCTGGCGCCACTGACCGAATCAATTTTGATATAGCCGTTGACTGCATCCTCAGTAATAATAAAGCGGCTCTGCGGTAGTCGATCAAAACTTAATACATCTTGACCGCCAAGACCATCAATAAGCGTGTTTGACGGATCACCATATCGCGGAACAGTCCAGCGATCATTCCTCTGAGTTGCTTGATAGGTTGCCATAGATAATTCTCCTTCAATTCATTAGTAGAGCACAAACCGGTTCAGAATTTGGGTGTAGCGAACAACATCCCGACTCGCTAATTAGCCCATCTCATCGTGTTCCGATCCGCCCATTTAGTCCTCTAAGGTGTTGCCACCTGCTGCTGAAATACCTCGCAGCTCTGATTCATTGCGAGAAACGGTAGCCCAGAGTCTTGTAAAAACTGTAACCCGCCCTCTTCCAGCAGCATGGCAATAGTACTAAAACTACCAGCCATTACAGTCATGGGTGCAAATACCGAAATAGAGCGCCAATAGGTGACAGGATAGCCAGTCACTGGATTGAGTATGTGGCAATATCGCTTGCCATCTCGCTCAAAGAATCGCTCGTAGTCGCCACTCGTTGCCAGCGCACCCTTCTCTATTGGCATGGATGCAAAGACCTGACCTTTATGCCTCGGATTTTGAATACCAATCATCCAAGGTTGGCCGTTAGGTTTTGGGCCAAGAACGTGAAAATCTCCAGACAGATTTATATATCCACTGACTATTCCGGCCGCTTGCAGCACTGCCGCTGCTCGATCAGCGGCATATTCCTTGCCAATTCCTCCAAAGTCTATTTGCATTCCGGGGATGGAGAATGACACCTCGTCATCTTTGCGATGCACTGCACGCCAATCTATTTGCGCGAGGAGGTCAGATAACAAGCCCGGATCTGGCAATGCCCCTTTTTCAAAATCCCAAGCATGACGCAAGACTCCGGATGTTAAATCGAATAGGCCGCCGCTCGCTTGATAAAGCGTCTCAGCGCTATCCATAAGGGCGAGAGTTTCCTCATCACAGGAAAGGCTACCACTACCGCACTGCTGGTTCATTGCAGACAGAAAACTGTCTGTACGATAACGAGAGTATTTTCTCTCGATACGTTCAACCTCATCCTGCGCTTCTTTACAAATAGCATTCGCATCTCTACTTGACACGCCTGCCAAAACTATCTCGCCGTAGCCCCCCATGGCTCTGAACTGATAGATTATGGGCTCTGCTGAAATCATCGAGACTTAAAACCTGTAACTCAGGCCAAACTGCAAACTCCGAGCAGAGAATTTTGGCAGCCCCGGACTGCCGCTACTTAGTGCCCAAGCTCCGCGTTGTTGATACTGCTCTACCTTGACATCGATATTCCAATGGCTGGTCAGAGCCTTCTCCAACTTAACGCCCGCAGTCCATGCTCCGAATGCTGACAAGCGCTGATCCATGGAAGTGGGTTCTCCACTAACATACAAAGGGTACACAACCGATATAGGAGCGCCCAATGTCCCAGCATCAGCCCAGGGGTCATTGGCAACGGGGTCAGCATAAAAATACGCGGCAGATTGCGAGTAATAGCGAAGCGATGGAGTTATGTGCCAGTCATAAGGCAGGCTGAACACTGCTTCCACGCCTAGAGTTTGCGAGCGAATGCCATAGCTATCGTCGTAGTAACGATAGGTACTACGCAGCGCGGTATCAGAAGACTCGAAGTAATGATTCCAGCGCAACATCAGTGAATTTATATCCTTCGTATCCGGACGCGCATCATAGAGTTTGTATTGGTCAGAATAGTAGCCTCGCCCGCGCGCATGGCGGAGGATCGCCTGCCCAATATCATTCTTGCTCAAGACCTGAGTTAGGCCAACAACCGTTTCTAGCACGCGCTTTTCTTTCTTCTCGCTCAGAAAAATACTATTAGGTAGGATCTGATCGTCGTTATAACTGAGACCCAAGATAAGAGTGGTATTTTTCGAAGCCGTAGAAAACGTGTTCTGCAAAGAATAACTGTGAGACAAATAATCCCTTTCCTTGCTGTACGAAGTGCTTACAGTAGTGCTTGCTTGTGAGAAATAACGTGTAACGCTTGCACTGAAGGCATCACGGCTATCTGTCATGTCCGTAATTCCCGATGAGTGATAAAGCGGCGATGCACCAGAAATTGCATCATGAACGGCGCTAGCAGACACGCTCCACTGTCCTGCGATAGGCATCTCGAACAGGAGTGCGCTGGCATCAACATTAATGCGGTCGATTCCTGGCTGATAGTCGCGATAGCTTAGGGTTTTGAAACTAATCTGGGCACTTTCTGGAGCAGCCTGTGCCATGCTTTGAGAGGACGGTAGTGCCGCTGTCGTGGCCAGCAGGGTCAACATGCTGCCCTTGTAAAAAGATTGAGCCAATTGCTTGGAAAGAATAGCGTCATGTTTTTTCATAATTAGGTGTGGCCTCAGTTATTTCTAGTTGCAGCCGCAACCGCCACCGCCAACACCGGCTCCGCCAAATGCTGCTTCTTTGCTGCTGTAAGTATGTTCCATGTACAGCGCATCCAATGCATCTTCGTCAAAGACCATCTCAGATTTAGCTAGCACTCCCTTCTCCCAAGGTTGTACTGGGGTAACCAACGAACAGGATGACAGCAAGGCAACGCCTGCCAATACAGTAAAGAGTGAACGTGCGATGCGCTCTATTGACATCATTTATTCTCCAATTGTTCAGCTATTGCTTGCTCTAATTCTTGCTTCTGCGACACGTTAAATCCTGTATGCTGCTGCACAATGTCGCCACTACGGTCTATCAGAAAACTGGTAGGCATGCCTTTCACACCGTAAGCCGCTGGTGTTTTGCCATCGGGATCAAAGGCCATCAAAAATTGCACTGGGTTGTCTTCCAGAAATTCCTCGGCATCCTGCTGCGAGTCATCCAGATTAATAGCAAGGACGGTGAACCCTTGAGGGCCATATTTAGCCTGCATTTCATCCATCCATGGGAATGACACACGACACGGACCACACCATGAAGCCCAAAAATCCAGATAAACTACGTTTCCTCGCAGTGATTCCAGAGTTACTGTAGTGTCGTTAATTCCATTCAGCTCAAAGTGCTTAGCTTGGTCTGCATGCGAGCTTAGGGGAATCGCAAGCGACAAGATAAGTAGCCCCGAAAACAACTTAGGAAGGTTTAACTTGCGCGAATTTAATGACATACGGATATCTCCTTCTACTCATTTGAGTTAAAGCAAGTATGGAGAGCGATTCTTAAGTGAATCTTAACTAGCCTAAGAGGTCTCAGTAGATAATGTGACACAAGTCCACAATTCGGTATGGATTGCCAGGGTTTGCTAGACATTTTCAAACTCAAGAAACGGTTTCCCTAAAAATGAGTTCTCCAATTCTGCGCCCCTCCTCCACCAATTCGGTTCGCCTAGCCCGGATTCGGTCTTGGTTCGGTGTTCGGTGTTCGGTCAGAGAAATGGCTCGGAAATCTGTCACTTACACGGCTCGGTCGACCGATTCGAGGTGGACTCGGAAGGGGGCTTCGGTCGGCTTTGACAGGCGGCCGCAGAGAAACTCTGAGGTTTCTTTAGCTTGCAGAATCAATCAGCGGCAGGTTGCACTGCCTCATAATCCGTTTGTCCGGAATTCGAGTCCCTGTGGACCCACCATACAATAAATGCGCTACAGAGTTTCTACATTCTGATAGCGCATTTTTGTTTCATATTTCCGGTAATCGACTTTACTAGGACTAAGTATTGCTAACGTTCTTAATGTACTTTCCCAGTTCGATAGCTGAGGGTGAATCGATGATAGAGCCAGATGACAAATTGAATGCTTCCTGGCGGGAGTCTACGCCTATTGTAGATTCTTGTTGAATTCATGCCGAGAATCATCGCGGCATGAACGTAAACTGTTAGAACAGGTCGCCCCTCCTTAGGCGCTCGACTCTCGTAGTCGCGAGAAGACAGGCGACTAGGATCTGGTCGAATCGGCCCACTAGAACTTCGATCCCTCCAAACTAAACCAACGATCTAATACTTGGGGACACTGATAACTTTATAACTTTGTGGCAAGCCGAGCCCA
>CAXBLN010000070.1:0-17780 GCA_963976555.1 uncultured Gammaproteobacteria bacterium | reverse complement strand
CGGGTGGAGCGATGATTTGCTCTTTGGATAGGAAACCAGCCATGGGTATTTTCCCAATTATTCTTATAGTCGAAGGGTTTAGAGTAGCTTGATCCTGCTATGTGCTCCAACTCTTATTTGCCACAGGTGTAGGGATTTGAAAAGAACCGAGCAAGAGTTTAGGTCGCTGTTTTTTTCGTGCTCGATGACTAGATAAACACGATAGCTCGTTCTTTCGATGCGGCCGAAACGACATTTGATCAGTTATGGCGCCGTCGCCTGAGTGGGGAAATGTTAAATTACGCCCTGCCATCCACGCTTCCTTACTGTCGAGTGGCTTCGTATGAATTTGTCTCTAACGATTCGTTGCTTAGAGCAAAGAAAGTGCGAATTCGTCTCAGCAATGTTGCCTCAAGCTCCTTCTCGTCCAGCAAAGCGCTCTCGCTTTGGTGTTGATTCCGAGACTGACGTTCAGCAATGGATTCGCTGAGTATGCTGGCGATTTCGGGCCGGCCTCGTAATATAGCTTCCAAATCTCTCTTTTTTACTTCGTATATCAACGAATCTACCTGAGTCGTGACTGTTGCATTGCGTGGGTCGCCGGTTAGCAGCGACATCTCGCCGAAGAAGCTGCCGGGCACCAAATGCGCCACATTGATGGTCTGATTATTCTCGATTGCGATGTTCACCTGCAATAGCCCCTCCTTAACTATAAAGAGTGACTCCCCGGACTGACCCTGGTGCACGACGTCTTCAGATCTTTTAATCAGACGTTGATCCATTGAGTATTGAAGCTGCCTCAACTCTTCGTCGGAAAGCTGGGCGAAGAGGTCGATACCTCGCAGAAATAGAAAGGTGCCGTCCTGCACATTGGTGTCATCTGACGTTATACGAACCTGCTCAGCGGGAATAGATAATCCTGCATAGTGCATGTTTCTAAGAATGGACTTCTGTACCTCGTACCGCAGTTCAGCCTTCTGGGGATAGTCAGGAACCCAGTATCGAAGTTGCCATACGATGCCGTTCTCAGTGTATTCAGAGATTCTGACTTCTGGAGTCTTGTTCAGCGCGACGATCCTGGGAATCTGCCTGACCGCACTTAATAGTATGCGCTCGGCTTGATGTGAGGTGACAGATTGGTCCAGCAATATTTCGAACTCATCGCGCCACGATCGCTTAGGTTTCGAGTAGTTCTTGAAGGTACTAATAGCGAGTTCGGAATTCGGAACCACTATTGAAATATCTGAACCGGTAAGTAAACGAGTACTGCGCCAGTTCATTTCTACTACCTGGCCTACGGTGCCATCTTGAATGCTAATCCAGTCACCAAGGGAAAAGGGCTGTTCGATTCCCAATGCAATGCCTGTAAAAAGGTCCGATATCATATTGCGAAGGGCAAATCCGACAATGGCTATAAACACGCTTGAAGTGGTAACGACACTGCTAATGGGAAGCTCAAACACGTTTACAAGAACGATGAATAAGGCGATCACTAGTAGTATCGCGGCGCCGAGTTGAACCAGAACGCGGGGTATCTGGCTTCCTGTCCAGCGTGGTAAGAGCCCACGCCATAGAATAATTACTAGTGAGTAGTGAATAGTCAGGGCCAGGCTGAACCAAAAGACTGACTCGATAAAAGATAGCCACTGTGGACTAAGCGTCAGAGTGTTTTGGCTTATCGTTGCAGCCGCTAGGGCTAAAGAAGATAAAATTAATCCGATCATGGTGTCTTATTAGAATCACTCTTTTTAGAATTCGGGCAAATCAATTTGCCGCTCTAAGGATTAACTTTAGCATCATTTATCGTTACAAAGAAGCGACGCCAGTTTCAGAATCCAGAACTTAATGGCGCCCTAAGTGCTTGTAATGCTTGGGGTATATTACAATGCTGCTAGGCTAAGCATAAGTCGCTGCCTTTCATTTCTATTTGCAAAGATGGCATCTTAATGATTCCTTTGATTTCGCTGCACACAGGCCTAGTACATTTCAAGCTGCCTCTCATGTATTAGTGATCCACTCAACGGGGCTATGCGTAGTCTATCTTTAAGCTCAATGCTCTAAGGTCGGCTTTGAGCATGGCGTCGCTTCGGATCAAGCAACCACGTACCGACGATAAGACTTTCAAGGAAGTGCAAATTGCACGTAGATCCTTTCATTAAACTGGGAAGCTGAGGAGATCGATTTGCAAAAGCTGTTTATAACACTATTCATTCTCTATGCCGTGAGTGCCAATGCTAGCTTGCCTGACCAGGCTAAGTGGGAATTTGAAGTCGTGCTTGATGGTGAAAAAATTGGTTTTCACAATTTTTCTGTGAATGCAGATGATGGAATACAGACAGTTACAACAGAAGCCAAATTCGACGTCAAACTATTCTTCGTTAACGTTTACAGCTACAAGCATCAAAACAAGGAGGTTTGGGAAGACAATTGCCTCGCTGCGATAGAGGCGGAAACCGATGCCAATGGCAAAGACTATGAAGTGCGTGGCAAGAGCAATAATGGGCAGTTTCAGATGCAATCCCGGACTGCGGAAAAGGATTTGCCTTCTTGTATCATGACCTATGCATACTGGAATCCAGACTTCCTAACAGCGGATAGACTTCTCAATAGTCAAACAGGTAACTTTGAAAGTGTAGACATCACCAGGGTGGGAGAGGATGTGCTCACGTTCAATGGCCAAGAAATAAAGGCGATCAAATATTCGCTTTCCGCCGAAGCTGGCCCAATCACGCTTTGGTACGCAGCCAATGATTATCGATGGCTGGGACTTGAGTCTACTGTGAGGGGAGGCAGGGTACTCCGTTACGAACCAATAAGCTTGCCAGCGGCATCCAAGACCTAACATGAATATAGTCTATAGTGTATACAGCGAGGGTAGGAAATGGGGATCCAGAAATCATTGCTGGTATTCAGCATGATAATTATCAGCGGATGTCGGTTTGCAGCGAACCTACCGCCAATCAGAACTGCGGAGGCGGTCGATCTAGAGCGATTTGCGGGGGACTGGTTCGTTATAGCCTTTTATAGAGACTGAGGCTTACAACGCGGTCGAAAGCTATGGGGAGCCGGTGGATGGCAAGATAGAGACGACTTTTACTTATAACAAAGGCAGTTTCAAGGGCGAACAAAAGACCTATTATCCAACTGCATTCGTTCGAGAGAATTCAGGAAATGCTGTATGGGGAATGCAGTTTATATGGCCGATAAAAGCAGAATATCGAATAGTCTATGTTGATCCGAGTTATCAATTCACAATCGTGGGTAGGTCTAAAAGAGACTATGTCTGGTTGATGGCTAGAGAATCTGTAATGGCACAGAGCGACTATGATCGACTGCTTTCAATCATAGAAGAAGAAGGTTATGACCTTAGTAAGATCCGTCGAGTACCTCATCAGCAAGTCCCATGAAGTCGGCCCAATATTAGATCGGTATTGAGCCGACTTTCTAATAGATCAGCAAGGCGTGCATATAAAATATCTCAGTATGGCTACTGCTTAATATTCACGTGCACTTGAGGACGTGAAGTTATTCAGCTGTGTATGGGGTTTCGGACTAGAAACGATGCAAGACGGAAACACCGTCTCGCTTTCCTGGAATTTGAATTCACTCCTCGCTAGGATTTGGGCCTTTCACCCTTGCTGGGTTATTGCTTGTGCGGACGAATTCACGGACCGACAGAAAGAGGCCGGTAACCATGAGGCTGAAAACTACCATGGCGATATAGAATAATGTCATTGAGTTCATGGCTTGGAGCCTCCTATCGCCATAAGTTTGAAATAAATCCCAAAACATAGTATCGAGGGCACCCAAATGGCAGTAAAGAGACCTTCTTCACGTTGACCTGAGAACCAAAGGTAGCCAGAAACGGCAAACGAAATTGCCACGGCCAAGAGTATAAAAAAGTCTGATTGTTTGAACATAATCCTTCTCCAGTTATTCGTCGAAAAAACCAATGGCAGCGCAAAGACAGCCTGCTACAGCTATGCCCGCTAAGGTCCGCAGTCCGCTCTGACCAAATAGTGCATATGATTCGAGCTCAGAGAAGCCGAGAACCATGCTTGAAAAAAGCAGAATCGAAAGCGCTAGGAGGCCAATGCCCACATACACGCATATCTTCTTCGCAAGACTCAGTTTCGCAGTATTTAGAATTGCCATTGTGTTTTGATTCTCTGCATATCGTAAATCTATACGCGGTATAACATGCATTGGATCTACTGCAGCTTGAATGATTACGGCGGATCTAAATTCTGATCGAACGTCTAACGCGCCTTTCCTTTCGAAGCAGGCCTCAGGGAGCTGGGCCGGTGATCTATCGGATTGAGTGCTACTGTAAAAAAGGCGTGACGAATAGTTGTGGGATTGAAAAAGCGGGGTTTTTGCAAGCTCTGTGTTGTATTGAATTCTTCTGCTGGATAATCTGATCTGCGCAGTAGATTACAGCGTAGTTCGGAGTGTCAGCAGTAACAATTATTTGGGTATTCTCTTTCATGAAAAATTTATCACGAGCTCGAAAGCGTGCGGCCGCCGCACTGCAGATGTTATTCGTTGCCGACTCACTTGCCATGCCTGTGCACTGGTACTACAACCCTATGGATATCTATCGACAATTCCGAAGCGGCATTGTGAGTTTTGAAGATGCGCCAGAATTTCATCCTTCTTCTATCATGTCACTGCATTCGACCAGCAAAGGGGGGCGCAGCGCAAAAGCGTATACTGGCACGACGAAGGAGATCGTCGGTGATGTGATACTAAGAGGCAAGCGAAAGTTCTGGAATCAGCCTAATCAACATTACCATCAGGGTATGCGAGCGGGTGAAAACACATTGAATGCCCACTGCGCAAGGGCTGTAATAAGGGTGTTAGGAAATAACAAAGGGAAGTATGACCAGTCAGCCTTTCTCGATGCCTATATTGAACTTTTGACTGCTGACACGCCGATGCACCCCGATACCTATGCAGAATCATACCACCGTGGCTTTTTTGCCAACCTGGAAGCTGGCATACCCCGCCACGAATGTGGCGCTGTCACTCACGATACACCTTCAATAGGTGGGCTCGTCACTATCGCCCCTATCGTTTTTGCAGAGCGGCTGCGAGGAACTTCACTCGAAGATGTTCAGGAAATATGTCAGGACCATTTGCGGCTCACTCACCCAGATCAATACTTATCGAAGGTTTGTAAAGACTATGTTGGGCTTATTGATGATCTCCTTTTCCTCGAGGAATCGGATTCAGCTCAGCAGCTAATCAGTGCTTGGAGTAAACGCAGTATCAGCCTGCAAATGTCAGAGTTGATTGGTAAGATTCATAGCGATAACGATGTAGTAGGGAAGTTGTTCTCATCTGCCTGCTATATCACCGATTCCTGGCCTAGCGTCCTGTACCTCGCCTATAAATACTGTGATGCGCCAGAGGCGGGCCTGCTCTCAAATGCCAATCTGGGGGGAGATAATGTACATCGCGGTGCGGTACTGGCTACCTTGCTTGGTTTGGCATCCGGGGAGACTCTCTCAGAGCTCTACACGAAACTTGTAGATCGGCAGGCCCTCGATCTGGAGATAGCGAAACTTATAGAGGCTATTTGAAAATGCGAAAGGGGAGGGACAAATTACATCCCCCCCCCCCCTTTCTAGTTTTTTAATGGCACAGGATTACTTTTTAGTAGCCCGATGTAATACCATCCTCACTTCAACCCACCTCTTCGCAATAATTTTGGACGATGTGTAGAATCTGAACATAATTCACATCTCGGCTCATTGGAATATGATGAAAAAACCTGATCAAAGCCAACGTTTTCTCTTTGAGGAACATCCGATTCGTGGGCAAAGTGTTTCACTAGACGAATCTTGGCAAGAGATTGCCGGGCAGGGAGGATTGGAGGGGCGGGGATTAAGTCTATTAGGCGAAGCATTGGTAGTGGTAGCTCTTTTGGTTGATACCTTGAAGATCGATGGAAGCGTGACACTTCAGATTCGCGGCACCGGGCCACTCGGGCTATTGGTGGTTGAAGCGAATTCAGAACATAAAGTTAGAGGCATGGCTCGTCAGAGGGACAAGATTGATGAGCTAATGGATCTGCAGGAGGTATTTGGAACTGAATATTTGGTGATAACGATTAAAAGTGAAGGTGCTGAACCCCATCAGGGTATAGCGCCGCTGCGTGGCAAAAAACTAGCAGAAGCGATGGAGTACTATTTCGCCACGTCAGAACAGCTACCGACGCATTTTTACTTAGCCTGCGACGCGCGGAATGCGAGTGGTATGTTGATTCAAAGGCTGCCGGGCAAGCTGAAAGACGATGATGTCTGGGACCGCGTCCTGCATTTGGCTGCAACGGTCACGAGTGAGGAACTGCTGAAACTACAGTTACCTGAGCTTCTGCACCGCCTCTTCAATGAAGAAGCATTGAGACTCTTCGATCCACACGTTATCGAATTCTCTTGTAGCTGCTCTCGAGAGCGCACCGCCATGATGTTGCATTCCCTAGGCAAAGCTGAAGTTAAGGATATACTCGAACAAGAGGGAGAGATATCAGTGAACTGCGAGTTTTGCAATGCGGATTACAGCTTCGATCCCATAGACGTCGAACAGATTTTTCTCAAAGGTAGTTCAGCGTCGCCGAGTGCGACAACTCACTAGGCTGGGCTCAATTCAGTTTGAGACCGCTATCGATTAGTCGCGCAGGGATCTCCGGGGTGAAGGTTTAGGAGAATATGGCTATGGCTTGTTTGCGGCTTAGCCTACCCATCTTAAGGAATGTGTTGAGAGCGTAAAAGTCTCTCTGGCGCCACTTCGTTTCGCAAACTCAATACTTTAGAGAACTCCTGCGACAAGGTGGCGCCCGTTATGACCGAGTTGGCCAGTTGCGCCAGGGCGGGTGCAGCTTGCACGCCGTAGCCTCCCTGTCCGGCCAGCCAGAAAAAGCCATCTGATCGAGGGTCGAAGCCGACTACAAAATTTCGGTCTGGAGCAAACGTGCGTAAGCCTGCCCAGCTGTGATTTATGCGTCTAACATCAATGGTTGTGGCTAACTGGAAACGTTCAACTGCGATAGCTATGTCTAATTCGTCTGGCTGAGCATCACAGGGAATACTTGGCGTTTCGTCTGCGGGGGAAATCAGCAATTTCCCGGCGTCAGGTTTGAAGTAGAACTGTTCATTCACATCAACAACCATGGGCCAGTCGTTAATGTCTATGCATTGTTCGCCATCTCCTGCTTGGTTTTGATCTATGAGTACCGCGGTGCGCTTCATCGGCTGCAAACCTAGCTTAGGTATACCAGCCAATTCTGCGACAGTATCTGCCCATGCTCCCGCCGCGTTAACCAGAATGGGCGCTGTAACCGATAATTCGCCGAATCCTATTGTCCAAACCCCATCATTGTGGCGAAGCATTTCTACCTGGCCGTTACATATCAACTTTCCGCCTCGTTTTCTAAACAAGCGAAGATAACCCTGTAGGATTGCATCTACATCGAGATCTCCACCAGTTGTATCCAGCAGTGCAGCCGCGACATAATCACGATTCAATATTGGCACCTGTCTGCAGATTTCATCTGTTGACAGCCTCTGCAATGCAGGGATTTCCGCTCCCATCTCTTGCAGCTGCAATAGTTGGCTTGCTCTAGCGATGAATACGGCATCTCTCGATCGGATTAACTCAGTTTCAGAAAAACCGACAGGCGGCTCGCGATAGAAATGCTCACTTGCCGAGGTGATTGCACGAACAGTAGAGGAGCCATAGGATGGAGCGAAGAATGCGGCGGACCGTCCGGTGGAATGAAAGCCAGGCTGTGCCTCCATGTCCAGTAAGGCGACGCTTGCGTTCTCAGCGAGTTCGGCCGCAGTGGACGAACCTCCTATGCCTGCACCGATAACTACGATATCAAATTTTTCTGTCATGGAATATTTCTGCCAGTACTGTTAGCCGTCTAAAGGCTCTGAATTCCGCCAAAGCAGCAATACCCCTCTGGTCAGCAGCGGGGCTACCACGATTGCCAGAAAGAGATAGGTTGCATAGGTATAGCCTTGGCCGATCAGATTTACAATGCCAACCGCGTCAGCTAAGAAAATCGCCACTACCATGAAGCCGATTGATATCGCCGGACGCAGTAAGCGCGGCATCTTTCTGGAGTGTTCTAGAAACACATGACTAACCCGCTCGTTCACCGAATGTAGAAACGCAGTACCTGTTTCTATGAAAGTGCCAAATATCACTAATTGGAAGAAAATGAGTAGGGAAGGAGCCTGCAGTTGGCCCAATAGGAAATTTATGGGTAGAGCCTCATCATTTACTTGTGGATAGTGTGCTGACATCGCGAGGAGTAGCAGTAAACCAGGTATCATGCCAAGCGGGCCGCATAGGGCTCCTGCCCAGAGTGCATCGCTTCGACTAGAGAACTGGCGAACTATAAAAAGTACCGAGGTGAACGTGACTACATTGTAACCCGCATAAACGATGCCGCCCTGAACTGCGCTTAAGCCTACTCTGGGCTGCTCCGTCGTTAGAAAGTTTTGTTGAATCTCGCCACCAAATACAAGCGCGCTCCATATTATTAGCGCTCCATAGGTGACGTAGAGCAATACAGACCAGGCTGACAAGAAATTCATTATTGCGTTGGATCCCCAGAATACTAAAACAGCAATCGTACTCATTAGTAGTATCGATCCAGTCATTGCCGGTAGTTCAAACTGGGCACTTATCATCTCATTGGAAGCCGCGCCGAGCACTGACAAGATCAACAACACGAGTGAGAGAAATGCTAATTCGAAGATAATCCATGCTGAACCCAGAAGCTTTTTGAAGAATGTTCTGTAGTCATACAGTGAATAGCGGCGCGCTAGTTCGAAGGCAAGGGAGCAAACAAGACTGATTATAAGAGTTGCGATTAGCATGGCCAGCAAGCCAGAGCGGGGCCCGAGGGTTAGGAAAAATTCCACGAGTTCGCGGCCAGTCGCATAGCCACCCCCGATCATGGTTGACTGGAAGATGAGCCCTGGCACGATCAGGCGCTTAAAGAAACCTAGTTTCATAAAATAGGACTGTATCTAGGCTGGCGCGACTTCAATGATCGCCTCAACCTCTACGGGTATGCCGAACGGTAGCGAAGCCACACCGACAGCAGAGCGGGCATGTAGTCCTTTGTCCCCGAATATCTCAACCATGCAATCGGAATAGCCGTTTATCACGGCTGGGTGTTGTTCGAAATCCGGTCCGGCATTGATTAGCCCTAACACCTTTACGATGCGTGTTACTCGTTCCAGGTCGCCCAGAGCAGATTTGATGACGGCCACATGTTGAATAGCTACGTCTCGAGCGAACTGCTGCGCTTCTTCCACCGAGTATTCTATTCCAACTTTTCCCTTAGCCTTCGGTCCTGCGCCGGCTAGATAGAGCAAGTCGCCAGTTTGTACAAAAGACACAAAGTTTCCCGGGGGTGCAGATAGCGCGGGGAGTTCGATGTTTAATTCTTTCAGTCTTTTTTCAATCGTCATTTAGGTTCCTGAATTTAAAGGTGGTCAGAATCTGTCAATTTAGTTGGTTGTTTGTTAGTGCTGTCGCTCGCGGCGTAGCACACGGCCAGTCTGAATATTGGTTGCTGCCCCATTACTCCAGGCAGCTTTCCCATTAACAATCGTATGGACTATGCCATCTGACATGAGTGAGGGATTATCGTAGGTAGCATGGTCGTTCACTGTCTCGAGGTCAAACACAGTAATATCGGCGAACATACCGGGCCTTATTACACCACGATCGCTAAGGCCGATAGTCTTCGCCGGCAATCCAGACATCTTGTAAACTGCATTCTCGAGAGCCAGCTGCTGTTTGTCGCGAACATACTCGCCGAGAACCTTTGGGTAACTGCCCCAATATCTTGGATGGATTCTGTCTGAGGTTGATGCGCCACAATCGCAGGCGATCGATGCCGTCGGATGCTGCATTATCTCGATTAGATCGCCCTCATGACCGAAGCGAGCGATAATACCCTGGCCTGCTTCTTCCAGTAATTGGATAACCGCCTCGCCAGGTGAGTCCAAGCCCAGCTCTTCTATAGCTGCTGACAATTCCCGTTGGGATTGAAGCAGGTATACACCCTCGCTGCCGCCGAAGCGCAGCCGCATTGCCTGTTCTGCTTCGGTAACTATCTGCGCGCGAAGTGCAGGATCACGGAAGCGCGCAAGCATCGTGTCTCTGCCTCCAGCCTGTGCCCAAGACGGAATGATGAGCGATTGCAGTCCAGTTTGGCCCGCCAAATACGGATAGACGTCGGCCACTGCTCCACCGGGAAACGAGGTACTGGCTTCGCTCATCATGCCGAGTATGATCGATGCCTTGCCTTGCTCCCAGCCTTGGACTTTCATATGGGTTATAAGCGGTATGAGTCCCGTTGCCTCTCCTATCGCGATGGTCTCGCTCATACCCGCGATCGAACTATAATTACTTTCAGGTGTGACCCTGTCATGATTCGCGAAAACAATGTTCCAATCAGAGAACGGGGAGAGTACTTGGACGACCTCGTCGGTAGTGGCGTAGTAGCCCGGCACATAGTCCAGACCCGCCGAGACGCCCCAGGCGCCGTACTCCAGTCCTTCGCGAACGAGAGTCTGCATATCCAGAATCTGGTTCGCGCTTGGTCTTATTTCATCAAGGCCTACGACCTGTCGCCATACGCTGTTAAAGCCAATCATGCCGCCTACGTTGACGGCCAATCTTCCTTCTTCAAGTTCAGTAAACTGTGCGTTCAGATCGATTGGCCCAGCTCCATCGGCATTGATGATCTCGGTTGTCACGCCCTGACTCAGCATATTCACTGCCGTGGGTAATCCTTCTGCCTGAGCGTGACTGTGAATATTGATAAAACCCGGTGCCACGATAAGATCGGCGACATCGAGTTCAATCGTCGCAGAGGCAGATTCCAGGTCTCCTACGGCGGCTACTCGATCGCCGTTGATTGCCACGTCGCCAATGAATGATGGGCTATCGCTACCATCAACCACAGTCCCGCCACGCAATATGAGATCGTAAGTAACTGGTTCAGAACAGGAGAATAGAATTAAACCGAGAGCTGAAACGAATGTAGTGCGTATCGAAAGTTTAATCATCTAGACTCCGTAATATGTAGTGGCCGCTTGGTGAATCCATGCGTAACACGGACGCGCCCGGTTGACCCGCGGACATCTCAAACATGTATCGGATGTCTCCCTGAGCAAAAGTGTTTCTTCCGACATAGGTGGGAGTTTGAGCGGGACCTGAATTGCCACGAGCCTGGATAGTTAGATTCAGCTCACCGTCTTCTACTGCAACCGTTGCAGTCAGCAAAGCGCCACGCCCTGGGCCGCTGTAAGTGCCGCTAAAACTGGCAAGGTCACCGGCAAAGGTTTGTTCTTGAGGCTCTCCCGGAGAGCCAAACAGATGCTCCCCAATTTGGTTCGCAATTGCCGCGGGACCGGGAGCGGCCGCAGTATTCTGCAATACTACGACGGTTACATCTTCATCTGGGTAATAGCGGGAGTGGGAGAGGAAGCCATCGATTCCACCCCCGTGCTCTATAACCCTCCCTGTGGCGTGCTGGTAATGGTTAACGCCCATCGCATAACGGATTTGAGTCCCGTCTTTGAGCGGCACAGGCGTTATCATCATCTCATAGAGTGCGGGTGATAAGAGTTCGCCGTTGTGCAATGCGTGGTTCCACGAAAGCAGATCTGAGATGGTGGAGCAGAGCGACCCGGCAGCATACGGCCAAGTGTGATCGTGGTATCTCGCGAGCTTGAGTCCTTCAGGAGAGTATTGATAGCCCTGCGCTTTATTCTCGACTAACTTACTATTGCTGCAGTAGGAGCTGTTGTCCATTCCTGCGGGGGTAAAAAGATTCTGTTCAACATAGTCTTCGAATGATTGTCCGGAAACCGTCTCGATAATCAGACCCATCAGAAAGTAAGCCGAATTATTATAGATTAAAGCCTCGCCAGGCTCGAAGTCATAGGCCTGTTTCTCGATAAGGCGCAACAAGTCTTCTCTGGGCAACGTGCGTTGACTGATTTCTCCAAACTCGGGGATCTCCGTAAACCCCTTGATGCCAGAGGTATGATCCATCAGCCTGCGCACGGATATCTGTCTGCCCTGGGTATCGAAATCGGGCAGGTATTCACTGATGTCCGCCTGCAGGTCTAGCTTCTCCTGGCCGTAGAGTTGCAGCATCGCCGCAGTGGTAAATTGCTTGGTGATGGATCCTATTTCATGAACAGCGTCCATCGGCATAGGAACCTGCCATTGCAGATTGGCGAGGCCAAAGCTTTTTTTGAGGAGTACTTGGTCTGAACGAGTTACGCCGACACTGAGACCTGCCAGGGTAGAACCTACGTGTTCTTCGGCAATGGAATCGACTAGAGCCTCCAGGTTGGATGCCTGTGCCAATAGAAACTGGGGGATTGTCAGGAGAGCAAATAGCAGTGCTATAGGGCGTCTAAGGGTTGATTTCATAATTCAACTCACACTTTTATGAATGCATTAGATTGAGGATCACTGTAGCAAATTTGGCGTCGGCGGTCAGAGTATTTCGAAGAATCGATCAAGAGGAAATGGAGTAAATTCTTACGAGGAATAGTTGGCTCAGAAAATGCTCGTCTAGGTCAGTCTGCCTAGACACGTTATAGATACCTTCTATGTCGTTTTTAAATGGCCTTATGCATGAGCTAAACCCTAAGCAACGCCAAGCCATATTTGCACGTTGGTGACTTGTATTTATCTTGGGCCCGATGTTGGTAGAATGCAGTCATACTTGCTATCTGCAGCAGTTACCTAAGGAGAATCGTGTGAGCGAGAATGGCGAAGTGGCGAAAGACGAGAGTCAGCCTATATGTTTCGTAGTTATGGGGTTTGGCGAAAAAACCGCCTACACCAAGGATCACAAGCCTCGAATACTGGACCTGGATGCAACATATGAATCGATTATCGAGCCTGCCGTAACCGGTGCAGGTCTTCGATGTATTCGCGCAGATCAGATGCTCAATTCCGGCATGATCGATAGCCGTATGTATGAGTTATTGCTACGTGCCGACTTAGTGGTGGCAGATATTTCAACTGGAAACGTAAACGCTGTCTATGAGTTGGGCGTACGTCACGCGTTAAGACCGCATTCGACAATAATTATGCAAGAAGACCAGGCATCGTTTCATTTTGACCTGTCACACATCTCCACTTTCACCTATACCCATCTGGGCTCTGACATAGGCTCACGAGAAGCTGCGGACAAAAAAGAGAAGCTCGAACAGTTGATCAGAGCGATCATGGCAACACCGACCCGCGATAGTCCAGTCTATGAATATCTGAAGGGGCTAGGTGAGCCGAGCATGTCGGAACAAGACTATGAAAGCCTGCTTACGGTTATAGAAGAGCAAGGAGACAGGCTTCAACAATTGATTACCCAGGCAAAGACCGCGAAGAAAGCAGGAAAGATGAAACTTGCTGCAGAAAAATTCGGTCAGGCGATTAAACTGCTAGAGGCCAATTCCAATGATGCTGAAACCGATGTAGGGCAGTCGGAAGCCGACTTCATAATGCAACAACATGCGCTGACTACCTACAAGTCTGAGATGCCGAATAAGCTGGATGCGCTAAAGTCTGGCCTCGCCATTATAGAAAAATTACGTCCTGAATCTTCTCATGACACTGAAACACTGGGCATCGCCGGTGCTATTCGTAAGAGGCTGTGGAGCCTTGAGGGTGAAAGGTCTGATCTCGACAAGGCAATTCAATACTACGGCCGTGGCTTCGATGTTAAGCAGGACTACTATAATGGCGAGAATTATACGCTGTGTCTGGAGATGAGAGCAGCGGTCCAAGAGGATGAGGATGAGGCCAATTACGACCGCATGACCGCCCGAAAGACGCGGAAAAGGATTGTGGAAACACTAGCTGAAGACTTCAAGGCAGACAATCTAAGCGACCGGAAAGACTTGTTGTGGATGCACGCCACAATGGCGAACTCACTTTTCGCACTTGCGCGAGACGGGGAGGCAGAAGAGCACGAAAAGGCATTTAGAGATTTGGCGGGTAATAACGAGTGGATGTTGGAAACCTATGAGAATGGGAAGAATGAGGTGTTGAAAAGCAGAGTTTAATGCTGTGCCAATAGGGCTTAAGCAGTTGTAGTGTAACTTGATCTAATCATTTGCCCCATGGTCGCCCAACCTCCTATCGCCTCCTGAGTGAGTCAGCCTTAATATCAATTAGGGAATATTGATGTCAGTTATCACAAGTGATTTTAACGAAATTAACTGGTACGCCGGTCGAGCCAGCGCCGCATACCAAAGCGCGAATGAGATTCAACAAAAATATCCAAATACTGTTCATATTTCTTACCTGGAATCAATCGACGTACAATATTTCCTAGAGACATTCACGCTGGAGAAGGTCCAGGTCGTGTCGGTGCGCGGCACAGCAAACCTGAGAAACGTTGAGGAAGACTCGGAATACCTGCAATCGAAAAATCCGAATTTGAATATCTATGTGCACAAGGGATTCGATAGTGACGCTTCTGTTGTCTATGCTGATCTAAAGCCTCGGCTTATTGCTGACTATCAGATAAAGCTCACCGGGCATTCATTGGGAGCAGCTATATCGACAATCTTGATGATGTATTTGCACGAGGATGGCTTTTCTGTGAATCGATCCATTAATTTCGGGCAACCTAAAGTGACGAACAGTCATGGCGTTGAGAAGTATGGGTTTCTTCCATTAACAAGAGTGGCTGATGATAATGATGTAATTCCTCTGGTACCTCCGATCACACTGCTTGATTCAATTCATGGATGCTATGAACATTTCGGTGACGAGGTGATTTTGCTGGCTGATAAAGGCTACATCTATTTGGCTCAGCATGACGCAACGCGCAGATCCATAGGAGAATTTTGGCGACGCTTAGGCCACGAAAGTGTGGAAGATCATTTTATGACTAACTATCTTAAAAGTATCGGTTCGAAGCTGCTCGAAGCAGTGTCTATGCCCTATGATGCGTATAAGTAGCTTCTGGAATCAAAGACGATCAGAGTGCTGTGGTCTGGCGCTCAGCTAAGCCCTTCTGGCTTGCGCGCTACAATGTCATAAGACATGTTTGGAGAATCTTTGGTGATTAAAAATTATTCAGAAGCAAATTCAGTTGCCTAGTGCTTAGCCTTCTTCTTAGCTGTATTGGCCAATAAACCACCTAAGAAGAATGCTGGGTGTAAGAAGGGCATATCCCACGAAATTCCTACTAACGGCGGTCTGTTCGTACTAACGAGGCTTTAATCCAGGTTGCCCCAATTTGGGGCTGTAAATATCTCAGGCATATGAAGGTATATGGTTTCAACAAACCATATACCTTCATATGCCTGAGAATTACTATATGGCCGTATTCCAAAAAGCACTTTCCGGAGCCTGAGTCGATTGGAATAGCTTGTTTGGAAAGCGCGTTACTGACTGGTAGGTCAATTTTGCTCTCCCTGCCTCCTGACTAGTGCGAATGGGCTTGAAGCAACTGGCCATATGAGCTGATTGTATGCTATCAAAGAGAACTGAATGATGGATAAAATTCGCCTTTTGATAAGAGCGATTGAACATTCGAGTGTTTTCAGAACCGGTAGTAATAAAAATAAAACTGTTTCGGAGCTATACCGATGCAGACCATACCAGTTGGTAGCCGCACAAGAATCGTGGCTATCGTCGGAGATGCTAATGACCTCAGCAAGTAATCTACTGCGTGACATAATCCGAGGAATCCTATTCTTGGCCGTTTTTCTGGCAGTGGCCGTGAATGCACAGCAATTACCCGATACCACATCTGACCTTCGCCAGGACGCTTTAAACTCTGAAAATCGAGTTGATCGGTTGCAAGCGCTTTGGTTACTCTCAGACCTATACCGAGAGCAAGGTAAGCTGCGCGAGGCACTGCTGGTAACCAATGATGCGCGTGATGAAAGCCGGTCTGATACCGAAAAGGCCGTCACCGATCTGCGTGAGGCTGGTATAGCTCTCGGTCTAGGATTGACGTCGCAAGCTGAGATACTGCTTGCAAGTGTTCGAGCCAGAAGTGCACTCCTTACTCCGCGATCTAGAATTGTACTCTTGTTGGAGGAGGGGAATTTCGATGTTGAAGATGAAAATCTAACGTCGGCTATCAGGCGATTCGAGGAGGCAGCCTCTGCAGCCCAGTCCATTGATGATCTGGCTCTTGAGGCGAGAGCACGAATCAATGCGCTACGTGCAAACTTAGAGAACCGGAATCTAAGTGCAGTTGAAGCACAGTTCGATAGTATCGACACACTGATAGCCTCAATCCAGGCAGAAAGCGGGCAGGCCTGTGATGAACAAGGTCTCGATGTGCGAGCCTCGACACTGCGTGACAACGAGGAAAAAGCATTGCTCGCACTCTCGCTGGGCGATCTCTATCGGAGAGCCGTTAAGGACTATCGTGCTGATCCTCGGTTAATCCTGGATGCTTATTCCAACTACGAACTTGCAAGGTCACTAGCTCAGTCTCCAGCTTCATGCGCCTATGCTTTGGGCTTCCTGGGCTCACTGTATGAAGACGAGGAACGCTACGATGAGGCGCTTCGCTTCAGCAGTCAGGCCACCTTCTATGCACAGGCTGCAGATGAGCCAGAACAACATTACCGCTGGGAATGGCAATTAGGGCGTGTCTTAAGAGCTCAAGGTGTGCTCCATGACGCTCAGTCTTCTGAGGCCCGTGAACAAGGCAATCTTCCCGAGTCTACGGCTGCTGCAAGTCGCGCCGCGGGTAAATTAAAGGACTCTCGGGCTTCCTACGAACGTGCGGTAGCAATTCTCAATCAGGTGCGATCGAATTTCGTACTCGGCAGCAGAGGTACGTTTGACACGCTCGTGGGGCCCGTATACACCGAATACGCCGATGTATTGATGCTGCAAGCGTCGGCTATTTCCAGTTCAGATCAACAACAGGTCGTCTTGAGGCAAGTACGTAGCCAGCTAGAAGAGTTGAAACAAGCAGAAATCGAAAACTATTTTGAGAGCGAGTGTGCTGTTAGTACCGACCTCAACAATGGGCCGGCGGCTTCTCCTGATTCGACAGTCGCAGTGATTTATCCCTTAATACTCGATGACCGCCTTGAGGTTGTTGTAGAGGCGGGCGGTGATATTCGACAATTTTCTGTGCCTGGTACCAGTCGTGGAATTGTCACTCGCACAATCCGACGCTTTCGTCTCGCATTGCAACAAGCAAATTCTGAGGACGCCTATCTTGCGCCTTCCCAACAGCTGTATAGATGGCTGATCGAACCTAGCCTATCAATGTTGCTTGAGAAAAACGTCGAGACCCTAATTATCGTGCCGGGCGGTGCGCTGCGGACGGTGCCTATGGCGGCGCTGCATGACGGCGAACAGTTTCTGATTGAGAACTACGCCATAGCAACGACGCCATCTATAGCTTTGACTGAGACTGACGCTAGCGACGGTGTGCAGAACCTCTTGATCAGCGGGCTAACCCAAGCGGTACAAGGATTTGACGCGCTGCCGAGCGTTGGTCGTGAGATTGATGCAATCACTAGATTGATGTCTGACAACACACAGATGAAAGACGAGACGTTTCTCCTGAAGAGAGTTGAGGAAGAGCTAGCCAATAGCGATTTCTCAATCGCTCATTTCGCAACCCACGGCCAATTTAGTGGAGACTACACCGAATCTTTTATTTTGACTTACGATGACAGACTAACACTGACGGGATTAAGAGATATTCTCGCCGCGCGCGGAGATGACCCACTGGACTTGCTGGTGTTGAGTGCCTG
>CAXBLN010000069.1:0-17805 GCA_963976555.1 uncultured Gammaproteobacteria bacterium | reverse complement strand
GTTGACTCGACCAGCTATCAAGTACACTCCTCCAACAGTACCGAAGGTGCGCTATCGGCTTTAGTGCCCTACATGGTCGATCGAATTGAGCAGGAACTCCAGTTGCACAGGGCTTTTGGCAGTCATGACAGGGACAACCCCAGAGATGCCCACCTACTGGTTGTATACGGTAGAAAGGAGCAGGCCATAGAAGATTATCTCCATAGGCTGAGAGAGTCGTCTATACCTAGGGCGCTCAAGTCAGTGCATAAGCCAGACTATGTAAATTGGCGTGATATGGACTGGGTCAAGGGAGACTGGGCTAGCAAGCCAGATGCGACGATCAAAAAGCTTCAAGGATATATAGAGTTAGATATTAATCGGAAAGTGGATTCCTGGCCAGAGATCGCTCCTCAATATATTGCTGATAAGAGAGCCTGCCTGCTTTTTTGCTATCACGCCCAATGGAAGGACTGGAAGCAGGAGCATATAGATACATTAAAACTTTGGATCGAAAGCTGGGCTAATGTGCCGGCATTGAATCCCTCTTACCCACTCATTATTGTGTTGGCCTTCGACTATGCAGATTCACCACCCAAACCCCTGTGGGAGCGAATTCGTCGTCGCAACGAGAAAGAGGTCCATCCCGTTGTGGATCAGATTAGTGAGCTAGAAGAATTGGGCTCTAAAGGCATGACTGTATCGATTCTTCCTGAATTGGGGAACGTGACATATGACGAGATCGAACAATGGATATTAAAAGAAGTAAAACCTGCAGATCCTCCAGCAATGATACGCAAAGCCCATGAGTTATTGGAGGATCTGGATCTATTACTCGACAGTGAGATAGGCCTGCCCATGGGGGATCTAGGCAATAAATTAACGGATTTACTAAAAGCTTTTGCGGAGTCAAATCAATGAGCAAAATCAGAGCATACACCGGAAATCCCGAATTGGCAGGATCCGGTCAGAGTCCCGAATTGCCGGGGCTGGACTTATCCAACCTGGGTTCGCCTCAAGGTTATATACCAGACGAAGGACTCATTGATGCTGTCAATGTCGCACTCATGCTGCAGCAACCCTTGCTTCTAACCGGTGAGCCCGGAACGGGTAAGACCCAACTAGCTAATAACTTAGCGTGGGAGTTGGGTTTAGGCGACCCGCTTATGTTCGAAACCAAATCAACCAGCATCGCTAAGGATCTGTTCTACACCTACGATACATTAAGCCGGTTTCAGGTTGCCCACGATCCGTCAAAGGACCTGAATTCTCGCGACTTTATTCGTTACAACGCACTTGGTCGAGCCATTTTGTTCACTTTGCAGCGTGAGGAAGCTGCACGTGTATCCGACCTGCCGGATGACCTGAACCTGCCGAGGCGCTCGGTTGTTGTGATCGATGAAATTGATAAGGCTCCTCGCGATTTTCCAAACGATATACTTAATGAGCTGGAACACCTTTACTTTCGTATCCCTGAGCTAGGGGGAGTTGTCCTCAAGGCGGATTCAAAGCTTCGTCCTATCGTACTTATGACATCAAATTCGGAAAAGGGGCTGCCAGACGCTTTTCTTCGTCGCTGTATTTTCTATCACATTCCATTTCCAGACGAAGAGCGGCTGGAGCGTATTGTACTCTCTCGTGTATCTGAGATTAGGGCAGGTGGGACAGCTGTTCTGGAAGGCATTATCGATTTCTTCGATATCATGCGCGAGGAGCGTGTCAATTTGAGAAAGAAACCTGGAACAGCAGAATTGCTGAACTGGGCGACAGCTTTAGTAGGCAGGGGAATAGATACATCGAAAAGTTTGCGAGAACAGGAGGACATTGCGTCTCGAACGTTGTCCACTTTACACAAGCATCAAGAAGACCAGGAAGTAGTTCAATCAGAGTTCAAGCGTTGGGTTCATGAAAAATGACAGCAACCGCGTTTAGCGAGGACGATTACAACCATCTGGATATGCTGCTCGAAGATCTTCGAGCAAGCGGATTTCTGATTTCTCCAGACATTCAGATTAAGGTTACGTCTGTATTGCTGAATTTGACATCCAACGGGCTCAGACCCCGAAGCAGCCAGCGCCTGAGCCAATTTCTCGCCCCGCTAGTTTGTCGCTCCGCCGAAGAACAGAGCGAATTTTATCGAATATTCAGCTATTGGTTCCCAGACCTCGAATACGTTTCCGAAGAGAGTCAAGCAGGTGAATCTGTGCCGAGTTACTCCATGGATGATGCGTTTCGCAGTGCCAAGGCTGCGGCAGAACTTGAAGCTGACCAACATCGGCGGGAACGCGAAATTCACGAGCTCAAAAAGAGCGTCAGGCGGCTGGCGCCTGTAATGGCCTTTGCGTTTCTGTTAACGATTCTCTTGCGAATTCTATTACCCGAACCCGTGGACGATCCCATCGAGGGAGGAAAAACAGGAAACGAAGTTGAGAACTGTATTGATGCAGCTGACGTCAACTGTGAGTCAGGTAATGGGAGGAGCGGTTTGATCGACCCTCCACGGGTAAATGAGAACCCAGGTGGAGGCGGTGATGGAGGTGTAGCCCCCCCGGCAACAAGTCCGACCAATGCGCTTGTAGAGTTCTTTAGGTCGCTGCAGTCTTCAATGAACGTGGGAATGGAAAACACATCTGCTTTCGTCGCTGCCACAGAAAATACCCTGGGACCCGCATCCACCCTGGTTCTGATGATACCGTTCGCTATTTTTGCTTTGCTGCTGGCCTCGTCGAGGCGACTTCTTAACGCCTATGCCAGTAGAACGGAAATCCGAACCCGCTCAGACTTTCGGCGGCTGCTATCTCAGGATAGCGAAAATTTTGGCTTGGTGAATAAACGCTTCTATGGAAATGTGCAACCCCTGCGCCGGCGCATCACAACTCATTCCAGAGACCTTGATCTGGAAGAAACAGTGCTTGCGACTGCAGCTTCGGGCGGGCAAATTACGCCACGATTCGCTTTCCGCATGGCGTCTCCTGAGTACATAATCTTGATAGATCGTCGATCGCAGAATGATCATTCGACGGAACTCGCAAACTTATTTGTCAATCATCTTTCGACGGCCGGAGTCTATACCAGTTCCTACTTCTTCGACAGAGACCCTCGTCGCGTCACTCTTGCAGGAAATCGAAGCACGTTGTATTTGGATGAACTACTACGTCCGAGTGAAACGACGAGGATAGTAGTATTTTCAGACCTTGAAGGTTTCTCAGATTCCGCACTAGGTAAACCAAGAGACTTCTGCCGGGATCTGTTTAGTAACTTCCCTACAGTGTTAGTAAGCATTAAGCCAATTCAGGATTGGGGCCGCGCAGAATTTCTAATCGAGCGGGAAAGTGACGCCCCTATTGTTCCCGCCTCTCATGAAGGCTTGAAGAATGCTGCGGATTACTTCGATCCGGAGAATTCAAAATGGCCAAAAGAAGCGAATGCTTATCGCTCTATTTTTCCTGACCGGAGTCGATTAACAGGCAGATTCGCTGTTGGGGTCTGGAAATGGATCGGTGAGATTGAGCCAGAAAAGGAAGTCATTGATGATTTGGTGGCTGCGCTGGAGAGCGAGCTTTCTAAGAACACCTGGCTGTGGCTTCGGGCACTCGCAGTCTATCCGCTATTGTATTGGTCGCTAACGCTCTATCTTGGCAGGCAACTCTATATGCCTAGCGAACGAAATCCAGTCTACACCGAAGAAGGATTGCGAGACCTCGTGCGCTTGCCCTGGTTAGTTCGCGGGCGAATGCCTTCCTGGCTAAGGCGTCGATTGATCTCTGAGCTAAGTCTTGACCAGAGATCGCAGGTCAGGGAAATTCTGGAGAAAATTCTCCTAACTGCTGTGACACGAACGCGCAAGGATACGGTTCTTGGTATCAGCAGCGCGAGGAAAGATGCGTCTACGGAAAATCTAAGGCAGCGAGAGCCGGAGAATGATGATCTGGCGACTGATTCGATATTAGTAAATTTTATGACCAGCACAGAAGCATCAGAAGAAGACTTTGGCCTGGCGTCGCGCATTGCTGCTTCACTAGGAATACCTCGAGCGGGATCCATACTGAAGTCGTTTTCCGGAAAGAAAGAGAAAGATGCAATGTTGTCCTCGCTTCGCGAGTGTCAGCGTTTAACTGAGGACTATCCGCCAGAAAGAATCGAGATTTCGCCCGTAGGTGACCTCGAACTTGGACACAATGTATCGAAGATCAATGAATATATATCCTCAAGCTCTGATGTCGTGAAGCTTAGCAGAGAATATTTCTTATTTAGATACAGCCCTAATCAAAAAGAATTTGTATTAGCTGATGAATTTGCACTAAAGATGTTGAAGGAACGGACTGCTCTGGTATGGAAGTTCTATCGCTGGACCTTATTGGTAATTGTGTCACTTTTGGTTGTCCGCTACTTTGATTATTTCCGGCCTATGGAGTTTTTAGATATGAGCGGCAACGGGAATGAAGATGCTGCCGTTGCTCAATTATTTATTTCCATTATATTTTTAATACCTTATTTCGTATATCGATGGTTGATATACAGGCCATTTCGCAAATTGTTTAAGAAATTTCCGAAAGTAAAAATATCACTAGTTAAATCTCGCCGCGTCAAAAAATAGGAGAAATAATATGTCAGACTCTACCAATATTACCCAAGCGGAAAAGTTGGTTTCAACTGAAGAAGCAGCTGAAGTAGAAAGTATTGAAGGCCATCAAGCCGAGCCAGTTGTTGAAGAAGAAAGCCTGAGCGATGAAATTGAGTACGTGAGTCAAGGGCTAATCAGAGATGTATGGTACGGACAACGATCCTTGGGGTTCACCTTCTGGGTTTGCGGGTTTCTAATTCAAGGCATTGGCTTGGGTATCGTGGGGGCTGCCGTAGTCACTCTGATTGCCAATTCGATCGGCTTACCGATTTTGGCATACATATTCGGCGCATTACTAATGCCCGTAGGGCTTTGGACACTGGTTGGCTGTTGGAGGTCAGCAACTAATCATCCTGGTTTTTGGGCAGGAGCGTTTAAAGTGTACATAGTTCTATCATTTATAATAATCTTTATAGGTGCTATGGCGGGCGTCTAATCTTTTAGAGAAAGCAGGTACCGGCAGGGCTCATTCTGATAATTTGCAACGCAATGGATTAGAATTCGGTATAGGGTTGAATCCCGGTCCATACGGCGGGCAGGGCGGTCATACCGTCCTGCAGTGTGTGAGTAATTTTTAAATCTAACATCGGAGATTGAGTTCTTGATACCTGGCAGTCAATGCCGTAGTTATTTGCAAATATTGGGTGCAGCTACTAAACACTGTCGCTACCTGAAGTTCTATGTGTTCGTATATAAACTAAAAGTCCACTATAGCTGCTAACTTATCGACAAAAGGGCTCGGTTTTGAGCACAAGATTTTAACGGCCCACTCACTGGTCTTTTAAAAAAGGAAGCCTAAAAACAGAGAGGTCGTCCAAGTAAACCACTCTGGTTTTACTACGAATTCATTTGTTAGAGACCTCGTAGTAACGGTGATTGTATGAAATTTCCTGCCAGTTTTAGAATGTGGCGATACGCCCAAGCTCAATCGTGTCAGTCGGTAGATGATCACGGCAGCCAGAAAATAAGATACAGAGTATTTCTTCAATAGCAGGATTACCTACCCGCCTATTTGCAGGTTCAATATGTATCAAATTTGGCTAGTCGCTTGTTTCGATTAGTTCAGGCTTCTTATTTCCCTTCCAAAGATATGCGCCTGAACGTAAGGATGAAGCCGTTCACCGTATGGAGAATTGTAGCCATTTGACTGATACGGACTGCCAGTTCAGAAGATACTTCTAGCTGCCGATAGGAATGAGGTTAAGCTTAATAAAATGGGATTGCAGGGTAGTTAGATATGAAATCGGTTCGACTTGACCAGGGAGTGGAATCTTCGAAGGAAATCGAAGACCAGATCAATTTCGAGCGCGTAAGCACTATATATCGTCTGGCACCATTGCCGCAGGTTGGAGCCGTTGCGTTTTCGGTCCTGGTAGGATATGCCATGTGGGGGTTGGTCGCGTCAGCCTGGGTTATCGGCTGGGTGATGGCACGTCTGTGCGTAAGCGCTATTCGCTCCTGGGAGACCCGCCTTTTTGAGCGCGATGAGCGACGCGTCGAACGTATTACTTATTGGCATGTCCGATTCGATGCACTAATAATTTTGGACAATCTTTGCTGGAGTGTCATTTCTGTAGTTTTTGTGCCTGCGACTATGTCTACGATGCTTGGTGCACTGTTGTTTGCCAGCGTGCTTAGTATTATGGCGATCGGCGTATTCGTGCTGACCAGTAGCTTCCGCACCGCTGTAATCAATTTTTTGTCCATGCTGTTGCCGGTAATGGGTTTTGCAGTCTGGGACAAGTACGACGGTTCCTTGATAACCCTGGTTGGCGTACTCATTTACGGCATCGTACTGACTCAAGAAAGCTGGCGCAGTAATCAGAGCTGGACGGAAATGACCCGCCTCCGATTGCAAAGTGACTCGGTCGCTGCGGAACGTGAGAAAGCGCGCCTGGCGGCTGAAGATGCGAACACCGCAAAGAGCCGTTTCTTGGCGAACATGAGTCACGAGATACGTACGCCCATGAACGGTATTCTGGGAATGTCGGAGTTGCTACAAAACTCGCAGCTCGATTCTGACCAGGAAAGGTACGTGCAGGCAATTTCTACAGCAGCGCATTCACTTCACGATCTTCTCGGCGATATTCTTGATCTATCAAAGATTGAAGAGGGTATGGTTTCGATTGAACGAGTGAATTTTGATCCGACCCAGTTACTGTCAAGCACCGCCAGTGTCTATCAAGAGCTTGGCTCGGCGAGTGGCACAAGTATTGTCACGAACTTGGATTTTGGAGCGCTAAAGCCCTCTAGTGGCGACCCTACGCGACTAAGGCAGGTCCTCACCAACCTTTTGGGAAATGCGTTAAAGTTCACCGCAGACGGAACTATAACTCTCAATGGATCTTTAATTGACGGCCCTGCAGGAGATCCCAGGCAGTGGATAAGGGTGGAGGTTCAGGACACCGGGATAGGCATGTCGCCCAAGCAATTGGAATTGCTGTTTCAGCGCTTCAGTCAGGCTGATGCCTCTACCACGCGGCGATTTGGTGGCTCCGGTCTGGGCCTGGTAATCTGCAAGCATCTGATCGAATTGATGGAAGGAGATATTCAGGTAGAAAGCGAGCCGGGCAAAGGCAGCAAATTTTGGGTAGATATTCCACTACTTCCGGCGTTACTAACTGACAACGGTTCCGACATAAGCGAAACATTGGATGCAGAATCGGTAAAGTTGAACCAATCTAGTATTTTGGTGGCAGAAGACAATCCGGTGAATCAACAGGTGATACGCGCGATGCTTGAGAGGCTCGGGATGACAGTCACCGTAGTAGACGACGGAGCCCAGGCAGTTCAGGCGGTGCTGTCAGAGTCGTTTGATTTGGTTCTTATGGATTGTCAAATGCCAGCTATGGATGGCTACGAGGCTACTGTGCAGATTCGCGCATCCAGCAATTCCCAGTCTGGCATTCCAATCATCGCATTAACAGCAAACGTTTTACTGGAAGACCAGCAAAATTGTATCGCTGCGGGCATGGATGCGTTTCTGGCGAAGCCGGTAACAATATCAGCTCTGGTAGCAATGTTAGCGCAGCAACTAGGATCTGCCCCAGTGAACGCTAGTACTGAAAAATAGTGCCATAAGAATGACTGTTGATGATTATGCGCGTTATCTCTTCCTATCTTCGTGCGCGCTTCTAATCGTAGAGAAAGCTGAGGCGTTGACTAGAAGAGGTGTCAGATTTGGTCTAAACTAATTCAGTTAAAGAGAGGGAGCCGGTCTGTATTGTCGCTTTCATACCTGACTCCTTTATTAGGATTGAATTCTACGATTCATGTAATCTGCAAAAAGCTATTCAACGTTTTACGCAGATTAGACGCAAACGATCTTTCATTCAGATTCCCCAGCTTACTTCGTGGAACCCACAGGATTCTTTCTGATGCAAAATCGAATGGTAATTCTGGTGATTGGTGTTCACGGATTGGAATCCAGCTTGACGGCGAAGAGCTAAGGCCATCTACTCTTCCATGAAACATCCCAGCTTCAAATACTACATTAATATTATCTTCGTAAATATTCTCAGCGACGTTTTGGGAGAAATAGCAGATCCCATAGCGGCACTCTGAGATTGCTTCTAGAAGCTGCTGATTTATATTGCCCGGTTTGTCCATCGCCTTCCAATAAACAAGGTCTAGATACTTTTTGTATGTGTCTTCGCCTAATACGCTCTTTACCAGGTTTATAACATCCGGATTTGCCCTACTCGAAGATGCCAAAAATATCTTCGGTTTCGTAAGCTTAGGTTGCGGTCGTAGAAGTACTTCATTCAGATGATCGAGGGCTGCCTCGGTGTTCAGTTTTTGTGAATCTGCAAAGCGGCGCAATTTGATTAGCATGCCAATCGCTTCAGCAACCTTTAGCAATTCATTTTTAGCATCTGTAGTAATCTCAATGTGCTTTTCAGTACGAAAGTTGATAACTCCGAGAACAATTTTGTCATCCGGAATTGGTACAACTATTGAGGTCCTTATCCCATGAATATTACTTTCACTCGTTGATCGGTAGGTGGGAAGCGTTCTCAAATTTGACCAATGATCGATATACTTCTGACATCTATCAAGTGTCTTCTCCCCTTGAAAACTCACGACCCAAAGCGGCTTGGCTTTGTCATAAGCTAATGCGGTTTGACTGTTGTAATGCCCATTAACATTTTTAACGGGCATTACATTCTCTACTGTACTCGAGCCTAGTGGGTAACGTCTTAATCCACGTTGCCCGTCTATATCGCTGGCTAAATGAAGCTTTGTATACTGAATATCAAGAGTATCCTTGCAGTACTTCTCGATCAAACTGCATACATGATTGAAGCGGTCGGTCTCGATAATGTCCACTGATAGAGCGAATAGCTTAAGTTGGTCGCCAAAAGTTGGTTCCATTAAATTTGCCTTTTCGGGGAGTGATAAAATATGTACTTAGTATTCTGTAACATAGGAAATAATCATCGGTCGGAACGCAAGGGCATCCTGGCACCGGTTTCGGCGCTAACTAGTCACTCAATCTTCACGCCTGCCAGGGGTTTAAACTTCCTTGTTCCGCCTTCTGGCGATTAACTTTCACTTTTTCTGGTAGTGCTACTCTGAGCGTTTTTTGACCAAGCAGCATTCTCTTTCGACAAAAGGCTTTCAACTCTTCGGACAAAAATCATGAGAGATTCATCTTCGTGATAGGGTTCAGCTTTTGTGACGTAAAGGTATTTCTCGCGCTTAAGAGATTCGCAAGTGGTCCTATATTCGATCCAGTTTTCTTGAAGCTGATTTAAACTGACCAAAGCAGAACTAATTGCAATTAGTGCTCCCAAAACGGCGAGGATAAGATTTGCTTGAGCATGATCATTGGCAAATCCGGCAATCACGGGAATTGACGCTGCAGCTAATATTTCGAAACCCCGAAGTCGTTTGAACCATAGCTGGGCCGAAATGCTCTTTGATCCGTACCAACTGATCTGCTCATTTACTCTTTCTGTAATGTACCGTTCTTCATCCATTCTCAATTTCCGTAAGCTACTGTGGATAATTCTTTTCTAACTTAATCGTTGTTGGTCTCTTTTGTCTAGCTTAAGATAGATCATAGAGCTCCGAGTTGCTACATGCCATTCTCACGCCTAAGTCGAGCAGGATACGATTTTTGCTTACAGTTTAAGCTGCAGGTAACGCCTGGATATTTGAATGCATTTAGAGCAATGTGCTCTGATTTCAAAAAATGATTGCAAAGTTGGAATGGCACGAACTACCAAAAAGTTAGTGTTCAGTAGCAACAAAAGTGTTTATTGCCAGTTCTATAGATTAGAAAAAACCCCGCGTAGTGCGGTTTTATTATTGGTCTATGGTGAACTAATTTCCACTGCTTTAATTACTGCTAGTCAATTGGTTCAGGCTATCACGGTTCCTTGGATTAGGAATAGCTAGGGAATATTAGCTCCATCTTCAACTCGATCTACTATCTTCTTCAAAGAGCATTCTACTGAATATTGTTCTGAGCAATTTAGCGAGGCGGATAGGCTTTTAATCTTTGCCGCCCGGTCTCTAGTATTGAAAATTGTGTTATCGGCGCTCATGCTCAATCCACTCACTGCTTCGGCTACTGATGCGATCATCGGCGAATCTTCTCTTTTGCCGGTAGGAAGATTCCAAATAGTGATTCTTCTGTCCCTGGAGGCCACGGCAACTCTGTTACCTGTTGAATCAAATGCCAGATCAAGAACTTCGTCTCTATGCTTTAGCGGATCAGAAATTAACGAGCTAGTCTGTACATCCCACAGACGCACTTCACCATCGCGCGCGCCAGTTGCGACGCGCCCGCCTAGAGGCGAGAATTTAGTCACCATCACGGCGTTGCGATAGTTGCCTCTAATCGTGAGAGGTTCGGGATGAGAGAGCGAATCTCCAGCGAGTTCTCCGGAGAATGCGTCCCAAATGCGCGCTTCGGTTGATGATGCCGTAACAACAAGACTACCGTCGGCGCGCGTATCCATCGAAAAAATTGCTCCCGGCCCTTCTAATGTGTGAAGTTCTTCCCCAGTTAATGCATCCCATATTTTGACCGTACTGTCCCTTGAGCCTGAAACAGCAATTTTCTTCGCTGTGCTAACTCTATTGACTGCAGCAGAATGGGCCTGCTTACTCCACAATAAATTACCGTTGCTGTTCCAAGAATAAACAGCCCCATCGAGGGAGCCAGCGACGATTGCATTCGAGTCAGAGGATATTGCAACATCCAAAACTGCGGAATCTGCTTCTAGGACTGTTGCGGAATCTATCTCATGTATTTGTCCATCGCCGCTAATTTCGCTGGGCCAGATATAGCCAGATCCGTTATTTGCAATCGTGACGATGTATCTACCATTAGGGCTAAATAGTGCGGCGCGAACAGAATCGGGATGAACCAAGCTCGTAGCTCTCCCTGTTTCAACGTTTCCCAATATCACTGTATTGCTGAGAGTTGTAATCAAAACATGTTCGCTGTCTTGGCTAAACGAGATGCTAACTTGTTGTCGATCGTCGGGGCTTGGATTGTAAAGACCGCTATTGACCGACCACGACTGTTTGAGTGTGCCGTTTTCGCTATCATAGATCTCCGCTTTCGCTGTCCCTGCTGCACCAATCCATTTTCCGTTCGGGCTAAAATTTATTTCGAAACCTGTTCGTGATATGCGAATTCCGGTGTCAATTGCTAGGTTTTGTGACTTCCGCAACTTGCCTGTCGACCAAAGACTAAACTTAGTTCCTGCCGTAGTGGCAACTCTATCACCGTCGGGGCCAAAAGCAGGTCGGCCGGGTCGAACGGGATGTATTAGTGGTGCACTTAAAGGCTCTCCAGCGTTAGTCCAGAGTTTAACCGAATTGTCACGAGAGCTTGTCGCGATGAGCATGCCGTCATCACTAAATTTGGCGCTTTCCACTACCCCCCTATGATCGAAGGTTGCGGTTTGGATTCTCCTGGTACTTAACGTGGAAGTATTGATCTCCGCTAATGTGGCAGACGTTTCGACTCCCTGAGATATTACCCGGAAAATTCCATTTTCAAAGAGATAATGATCCATAATTCTACCCATGCCGATAGTATTAGTGACTTCGTTCTCCCGAGCATGAAATATCTTAGAGCTACCAAACTCGTAGCTAATCAATACTACTGGGTCATCATTCAGAAACTCGGCGAAGACTATAGCCTCCCTAGATACAACAGGATTACTAATCAGATTTCCTGTGTCGATGTTCCAAATCCTGAGGTCGGTGAATGATCTGGACATAAGGAACTCTTCATCCGAGCTCACTTGCAATGAGCGTATTCTAGCGTTGGGCAAATTGGCCGCCTCCGCACTAAAATATTGTTGGTATTCGAATTCAGATCCATTGGACTGCCGCCAGAGGCCCAGGGTTCCAGCGCTTGTCCCGGTAGCGATCCACTCTCCGCTGTGAGCTAAAAGAAGTGACCTAACATTGCTCATGTCCTCATGCTGCAGATCGGCTACAGGCCCCGACAAGACGTCATGGATACGAATAGTTCCCTGACCGCCACCATATACCAATTGCTTGCTATCAGATGTAAAACCAGCGACTAGTATAGCGCTACCGTGATCTAGTGTTTCATGAAACTCCATTGTGCCCTGACTCACATCCCAGAGCATAACGGTTCCGTCCGATGCGCCTGTGGCAAGCCAATTTCCGTCTGCCGAGAACGAAATGGTTGTGGCCTCTGCTTCAAACTCTATTTCCTCGAGAAGAAGTTGCCAGGCTTCCGCACCAAATATATTCATCAGCTTTCCGCGAGCTGCCTCGAACTCACCATTCAGGCGCAGAGCTTGGGCGAGTCTGGCCGCAGCTGCAGGTGTATTGCCTCTTTCCTGGATGATGCTTGCCTCATTCATTAACAATTCTGCTTGAGCGCGCATCGAAGAGTTTCGTTGCAAGTAAAATGCGGACGCGAAGAACGCGAGCACGAGGGCTATGGTTGCAGAAAAGGCGAGCCAACCCTGCATCGTTCGAACTCGACGAACACGGTCTCTTTCCTCTATGTCTTCACGACTTACGCCGTATATTGCTGCGAGTAATTGAAACCATGTTTTGGACTGCGGTCCAGTTCCAACCTTCTTCGTATTAGCATCGATATTGCGAAAATCGACTGCTATGGGCATGTCCGAAAATTTGTAAAGTTCGTCGGGAAACGCTTTTTCGTGGTCTAGGCTCGCTTCATTATTTGGTGAGCCGTCGACTAAGATGGGAATGATTTTCCTGTGATCACGTATATCGATAAAACGGTCGATCTCGTTGCCAACATAATCGCTATTGCGCGCAGCTTGCGAGCAAATCACAAGAAGATATTCAGATTCTAATAGGTGATTCGATATAGCGGAATCATAGTCCGTTCCGACCATATCTCCTTCGTATCTGAAAATATTAATTCGTCTGGGGAGGTTTTTTAGGGCACGGGGAGGGCTGTAATGTTCCAATACACGCTCAATAGCTTGAGCCATTTCCATGTCTGAGGAGTTGTAGCTTAAAAAACCCTTGTAACGAAACTTCATTGCTCGTTTACTCGCCATTGTCCACCCAGTCAATAGTTCAGACTTACACGCCCATAATGGCGAAGATAGTCATGGGGTTGAGATATGTCCAGTGATTTTGGAGCTGGTAGCAGTAACATGAATGCTTGGACTAATTTGCTATCGTGGCGTAGACGTAGGCATGCGACTTCCGCTTGTGAGGTAGTGCCGTGCCTTAAGAGGGAAGCATCTAGCGCGCATTTGCCTGCGTGATCGCCGTAAGAAATACATTCTTCGCTGTTCTCTGCAAGACGGGGATGTCCGCCCACTCATCGGCAAAACCTCGTCTTCCCCCGCGTTCACTAGAGATACCTATAGAAAGCGTACCACCAGCAATTGCAACATTTAGGTTCGCAGAACCTGCGTTAGATAAGCTCGGTGATGTTCCCAGAAACTTGGAAATAGCGATAGAGTTTCTTACCAAAGAGCTTTCGAGCGCGCCGGGGATCTGTCCAGGCGGTGTTTTTGAAACAGGCTCCATTTCGAAACGTATACCTAGTTCTTGGGTCACTCCTTCCAGGATTACTCGGGTTTGCTGCTCCATGCTTTCGATGTGCTCGGGGTCTAAGGAGCGTATATCCAGGGAAAACCAGCCAGTTTCGGGTTTATGATTAAAAACCGATCCACTGTTGAGTATCGCAACGTTCAGGCGCGTCCGTCTGTCCTCATAGAGCTGCGGGTCGGATATCTGCAGAATCCTGTCTACCGCACGCGCAATAGCCTGATTCACATTGGGCAACCCGCCGTTTAGCGTATGCCCTGGAGGACCATAGGCGTTTATTCGCCACCAATGAATACCCAGTGCGCCATAGCTTATCCCACTGCCTTCTCCTAGCACATCAACGAAAGCGAATGCGCGCTCTTTGTAGCTGTCGTAGAGAGCACGCATCCCACGTAGTCCAGTTTCTTCCTCGGCGACTGCTGCGAACACAATGTCATGCTCGGGCTTAAAACCTTGGTTGATAAGTGCGTGTGCGGCCGAGAGCAGTGCTACAGTTGTTAGAGATGTATTAGTACCTGGGCCCAGGACACGATCACCCTCTATTGTTGGCAGGCTTTGCGCGGCGCGTTGATGTTCAGCTACGGTGGCGAGGTCATCTAAGGTAGCGACAAAAACGATGGCCTTTCCTGATGAGCCAGGTATTAGCCCAATCGCATTGGGGCTATTTGTTATTTCAACATTTTGCAGCCCTATATCTTCCATCAGCGCAGCAACGGCTTGAGCTCGGTCCAGCTCTTGCCCGGAAGGAGAGATGATCCCTCCTATCTGCACTAGCTGCTGTGCCGAAACATCACGGGATGAATCTATATCAGCCAAGCCTCGAAGGACAACTGGGTCGCTCAGTGTATCTTCTACCGATCGTTGCGCTTCTGCGATTGAAGATATTCCAACGGTGAGCAGTAAAAATACTGCCGATATTTTAAACCTATTAGCCAAAAGAAGGGCTCCTAAACTCTGGGAAACATGTTAAAAGTGATGAGCATTTGGGCGACAATAAGACTGAGTACTTTGAGCATCAAAAGTTCGTATCCGAGTAGCGTGCAGTCACACCGTGAGTCTGGTTCAAAACTAAAGTATACCCTTCAATACTGTCTGGAAAGCATCCTTCAAGACTTTGAAAATGGCATTAATTGCTTTCTGAATTGTCAATAATATGAGGCCTGTGACTGCAATGAAAACACTTTCCATAGCGGTGCGCTGCATCTTGAGAAGAGCTTTTCCGGTAGCGGGTGAGAACCCCTTTTTCTTGTCCGAGGACTTATACAACGCTACATTTTTAGTGATATTTACGAGTTGCACCGCCATCTTCTCAAATTCGATAGGCGCATAAGCTTTGATTTCCTCCCAGCCATCGCCAAATGCGGTTATGGCTTCAGATTTCATCGTTTTTAACAGATTTGCTTTATTGAATTCCATTATTTACTCCTCTGGGGTTTTCTTAGCGTTTTCCAGCACCCAAACCGCATTGATAGATTGATTTGAAATATCGAGTGCCAATTGTGCCGTCGGAATTCTTAAGCAAGAGATATCTTCGGCAGAAGCACCTTCAATTACTGACGAATCTCCGCTGAGATTAAAGTTCGTCTCAATGTGTTCTATCACGGCAAGCTTGATGCTTGATTTTAGTGTGCCCAGAACTTCGTCTACAGCTTCGTCAATTACGTTAGAAAGGTTGGCCGCGGATGAATCTTCGGGAAAAACTACCGAATCAATATTAGGTGATCGACGCTCGCACCTGTCTATTTCGCGATGAATAGTTTTTAGCTGATCAAGCTGGCTGCGAACATTCCGCAGTAGCATTTCGGTACAACCATAGCTGTTGTCATCCTCCGTGATCTCTGCGCCTAGTAAATCAGCAGGCATGTCATCTCTTAGATGGAGAGACATTCTATCTGCGAGAGCTGGAACTAGTGAACATCCCGAACCTGTTGATTGCAATCTTGCCCGATCAATCAGCAAATCGATTTTAACCTCTAATTCATTGTATCTAATTTGGTTCTCTTCGAAACTGCCGCTTTGCAATCCGTTCATGACAGATGCATCTTTGATGTGTTTATTCAATAGCTCTTTGTATTCGGTAATTCCAGTGTAAATGCCTTCATCGTACGGCGCTACAAATTGGACCGAAGTACACGCCATCAATAATGACAGTGCAAGAATTGTTATGCAGTTTTTAGTTCTTGGTTGCAAATTCGTCACTAGTACCTCCGATTGTCCTCATCATAGCTAATTTTGTGTTGAGCGGATAACTTGCTTAGTAGGCCGAGTGTAGAAAATATTCTCTAATACGCTGTCAGTAGGGTCTGGTATGTTAGCCAAAGTAAGTCAGAATCACTGACTAGTTTTTTAGAGTGGAACGAACTGTTTTTGCAAGTTTAATGTGAGTGCCAAAGGCTAACTCAATTTTCGTGGGAATACTATTTTCGGTCTGATGTTTTTGGTGGCGAGGGTTTGACTGCTAATATAAATAGGCTCGCCAGATCTCGCTAAACGACAAACTTGCGGTATCGCTTATATAGCACTCAACCCGGCAAGTGATGCTTAGGGTCCACAGGTCGCATTAAGGCGTTGGCCAGTAAGGCGACACCCAATAACATCGCCATCAGAATCATGGTGGAGTTGTAGATGCTGCTAGTTGGATCGTTGGTGCCCGCTGGTGCGATTTCCATCAGGCGAGATATGGTTACTGAGTTTTGGGCTACCAGCAGCTGCAGTTGATCTACCCCGGCTCCGAATTGTGCCTGGAAGGCAGCGGGATCGATTATAGCTACCAGATCTTTAATGGCACTATTAACAGAACTCTCTCTTAGCGAAGTAATTGCTAAGGGCCCCAAAACACCAGCGGTACTCCAGGCGGTGAGCAGCCTGCCATGTATGCCGCCGACATATTTGCTGCCAAAGATGTCGGCTAAGTAAGCGGGAATGGTGGCAAAGCCGCCGCCGTACATAGTGAATATGATCATCGTCGCGGCATAGAAGTACACTAGCCATACCACCGATGGGTTGACGCTTACCTGTGCTGCTGCGAAGGGTATCGAAACGTAGAGTACAATTCCTAAGAGGAAGAAGATCCAGTAGGTATTGCGCCTGCCAATGTAGTCCGATGCGCTGGCCCAGATAAAGCGGCCTACCATGTTAAATGCACTGATCATAACGACGTATGTGGCAGCAAAGGATGTATGTACTATGCCGGGGAGGGAAGAGCCAAAGATCTCCGTGATCATGGTTCTGGCTACGCCGAGTACACCAATGCCGGCCGTCACATTGAGACAGAGTACAATCCAGAGCTGATAGAACTGCGGCGTCTTCAAGGCCTGATCGATATCAACATTCTTTGCTGAAATCAATGCTCCGCGCGCTTCATCGCTTGGTTCTACCCAGCCCTTCGGCTTCCAATTTTCTGCCGGTATGCGGTAGGAGAAGGCGGCAATTAGCATCACTACCAGGTAAACGATACCGAGTATTACGAATGTTTCCGCCACACCTGTGGCGCCAGTATTCACAAGATAGACGCCTTCTGGCCCGGGGATGGTTAGATTTCTTACTTCGGCCGCACCAATAACCACGACTTCTTGCAGTGCACCACTAATCTCTACGAAACGACGTCCAGCTTCTGTGATCAGGCTAACCTGATCCGTTGTCCCGAGGTATTCCGGTGCTCGGTAAAATAGCCGAATGAAAAACTCTTTTAGCGGTGTACCGATCATGGCACCGCCACCGAATCCCATAATAGCCATGCCTGCAGCCATGCCGCGCCGATCCGGGAACCATTTTATCAAGGTGCTCACGGGGGAAACATAGCCTAAGCCCAAGCCGCAGCCACCGATTACCCCGTAGCCGAGGTATAGCAGCCATAGCTGGTGTGTCATGATTCCAGCGCCACCGACAAGATAACCACCACCCCAACAGCAGGCTGCGACTACGCCTACCTTTCTTGGTCCAACTTCCTCCAGCCATTTACCAGCAAACGCCGCCGCTAGCCCTAGAAATACGATCGCTACTGTAAACACCCATACGACTTCACTCAGGCTCCAGTCATCGCCTGCGCTGGTAACCACGCCGAAGACTCGCGTCAGGGAAGGATTGTAGATACTCCATGCATAGACCGAGCCGATGCACAGGTGAATGGCGATGGAGGCCAAGGGAACTCGCCATCGATTGTA
>CAXBLN010000068.1:0-17840 GCA_963976555.1 uncultured Gammaproteobacteria bacterium | reverse complement strand
TCCGAACAGTTAGAATTCACACTCGCTTACCCCTAGTCATTCCGCAACGAATCACGGCCGAGCTGCTGCGCTGTCTGGGTGAATCGCGCCTGCGCGTCGTCATGGTGATGCACTGCAATCACGCCCAGGAGCTGGATTCTGATGTTACCGAGGGGTTCAGCATGTTAAGGGATAATGGCGTCACTTTACTGAACCAATCCGTAGTTTTAAAGGATGTTAACGACAATTCAACCAGCTTGATCGAGCTCAGCAAGGCGCTTTTCGAACACGGTGTACTACCCTATTACTTGCATATGCCAGATCGAGTCGCCGGTACCGAACACTTCTATGTGACGGATCAGCATGCCAAGGGTTTGATCGATGCCCTGCACGCCTCGTTGCCAGGTTATCTGGTACCCAAACTAGTCAGGGAGAACCCTGGCGAGCGAGGCAAGACCCGAATAGCGTAAGACAGGCAAAAGGACGGCCAAGCCAGAATGGAAAGCCAGCTAGCACTAACCCCAGCTCAAGCCACAAGTCGCTCACGCGGCACGCCATTCACTCGCAGTGCCGGACCCCTTCAGAGCGCTGGCCAAGCTCAAGCCCAGACCAGCATAGTAGAGCGAGACATCCTCACTGGGCTTCATGGGCAGCGCTATCTCTGTCGTGCCATCGACGAATGCCTGAAGCAGAGCCGCAGGCGCGGCCTCAGGGCGACACTGGCACTACTTCAACTCGAAAACTTCTATGAGATACGCAGCTGGGTGGGAGTGTCAGAGGCTGACCAGCTATTGACTGATATCGCACAGCTTCTGAAGAATGCATTGCCGAAGGGCGTGCTGCTCTGCCGCTGCCATAACTACGAATTCGCAGCTCTGTTAACCGCGGACTCTAGCATCAACGCGGGCCTGATTACCGACAAGCTAAAACAGGCCCTGCTTAGCGCCGTTTCGCCTGCTTTGCCAAGACAGCTTGAGCTAAAATGTGGTGCTGGTCTCGCCAGCCTCGATTCGAATATACCTTCCTGGCCCGTGGTGTTCGCCAGAGCCAGGCACAGTCTTAGTCTTGCCCATCAGCAACCGGAGCTAGCCACGCAACTTGCAGCCGTCAGGCCGGAACTTGCCCTTAAACAACTGACCGCGGCACTAGATTGCCCCAAGCTCGAGCTTAACTTTCAAGCGTGGGCGCACTTTAGAGAGGACTCATACCAGCACTACGAAGTGCGCTGCTCTCTTTCTCAAGGGCAGTCACAGCTGCCGACTGTTCTCTTGTTCGAGACAGCTGCGCGCAATGCACTGGGCGAACAACTCGACCGCCGCATCATAGAGCAGCTATTAACACTGCTCGGGACCCGCGCTTCCACGAGGCTGCGGCTGATCATCAATCTAAGCCACAACTCCGTTGTCAGTATGCAGTTTCTGCATTGGCTGGAAACTACTTTAGCCAGCGATAGGCACATAGCTGAGCAGCTCGTCTTTCAGATTAGCGAGATCGATGCGTTAATCGCCCAACACCACCTGGTCACATTCTGTGAGGTTATCGAGAAGTTGGGTTGCAGGGTTTCGCTGTCGAATTTCGGCTGCACGCCTAATCCACTTCGCTACCTGTCACTCGTGCCTGCGAGCTATGTGAAGCTAGACAGTGCCATGCTGAATAAGATCGATGTGAATCTCGACAAGCTTGAGAGCCTGAATTCGTTAAGCGCGGAGCTTCGCGCCAGACAGATCAGCATAGTCGCACCGATGCTAGACCGACTCAGCACAGTTCCACTGCTGTGGCAGGCCAGAATCGACTATCTACAAGGGAATTGCCTGCACCAGCCAGCCGATTCCATGGATTATGAATTCCTCAACACACTAGCGCTAAAATTTGACTGATTCACAAAAGATGCAAGGGTACAAACTGATTGGGGATGCGCTCCGGTACTGCTATTCTTAAACTTCAAATCCGTTGCAAGTAAGAAGAGTCGTCGCGTTGCCTGAAGATCCTACCCAGAACAAGCCCTCCGCTCAGGACACCACAAGGTCAGCGAAAAAGAATTCTCAGATATCTCGAAAATTCGCAACAGCCGTGTGTCTGTTATTGCTGCTTGCCATGTGCGTGTTTTGGTTAATCAGTAACTACAACACGCAAAACATCTTGCGCCAGCAGGCCGATAATCTGGGAAATACCCTCGCGCAGCAGACAGCCTCGCAGATCACCGAGCTGGTGCTGGCAAATGATCTGATTAGCATGAATGTCTACCTCGGCAACCTCGCTCGAAATACGACTATCAGCGAGATCGCCGTAGTCAACATCGACAACGATATCATCGCTGCCGCGAGAAGCGCGCCCAGTACGGCAGCCACCATCATTCCCTTACCGGTCGCACTGAATCGAGTTCAGGCAGAATATCGTGCGCCAGTTACCGTTGCCGATTCCACGGCGGGATACGTGCGGCTCAGTCTAGACCTGAGCTATATCGAAGTCGGAATCGTGAACAATTTTATCTTCTTGCTCGGGGCAACTATCCTGTTGCTGCTTGTCGCGGCGGCACTGGTCACCACTTACTTTCAGTATCTGATTAGCTTTCCTGCTAACCTGCTCGCCTTCGCCATCAGCAATATACGCAAGGGAGAGATCGAGACCTGCCCAGAGCCCACCAATCATAACGAACTCAGTACGGCTATTCGGCAGTTCAATGCCACCGCCGAATTTCTCGCACAGAACACTTTTCTCGACAACTTCGGTCATCGCAAACCTGAGGCAGACCCAAAGCTCTTGTCGGCGACCTACGGGATTCAAGATGTAACCCTGTTATCGATCAAGATGGCAAACTTTCACTATCTCGCGTCCACACTCAGCGAAAACACGCTTGTCAATCTGCTCAACAAATATTATTTTTTCGCAGGGAAGGTCGCCCAGCTCTATGCGGGAACGGTTACCTACTGCGCAGAGGATGAAGTCGTTATCAATTTCGCCTCCGAACAACTCGAAGAGGAGCAGGCTTTCTATGCGATCTGCTCCGGCCAATTATTTCTGATGCTAGTGGGCGATCTTACCGACATTGAGAACGAGAACATCGCTGCGAAGTTTAAACTCGCCGTACACAGCGGGCAGGCCGTTAGCGGCCTGTATTCGGCGGTAACGCAGGACAAGAACAACCTAACCGGCAAGACCCTGGATGCGACACGCAAAATATGCGACGGCGCCCCCAACAACTCCTTGCTGATCAGCGAGCGCTGCTTCGAGCATGCAGGCGCCGGCACTCGAATCGACGCCGAAGAGTTCTCTATCATCGATGACGAAGTTGAGATGATGACCTACCTGAGCAGCGGCCCTATGTCCGACTACCGGTTGCTGCTGGAGCGACAGGCGATACAGCTGGTTACGCTGTATACGGACTGAGTTTTTCCCGCGACGGGGACAAGCCCTGTGAAGCGTTTGAACATCTCATACCAGGCACCCAGATCTCGGTTCCCTCGAATGGAATTGTCGGCAGAACGATGGGATACTGGCGCTGATTCCAAAATATAGCGACGCCCTAATTTTGCGATATACAGGGACGAATGCTAGCTGCACTTAGGTATAGCCATGAAGCCAGGCAGACCAAGAATTGATAGCTATCTGCTATGCTCTGCGGGATTGGGATTGGTACTTTGTACCTGGGTAATTATCCTGCTGCAAATTATAGATTCCAACGAGGGTATGGAAACCCTATTGATTGCCTCGGTCCAAATAACTCTCGTATGCGTGGCCTTACTAGCTTCAATATCGCGAAACGCATTGTTGCTGTTGGTTTTTTCATTCGCATCCTTCTTTCCGCTAGGCCTCTATATGTTGAGTGGCGAAAGTTGGGCACAGTTAAGCGGAGCGGTAAGTTTCCTTTGTTTCGTGATTTCCTTTCAGATAATGTGGAAGCAGAGGAAAAAGAACACCTAGTTAGCGCAAATCGGCAGCTAACAATTAGATTAACAAGGAAGCCGCTGACGCTGCTCCTATAATCAAGGGCGCCATGTGTACGAGGAGGGTAAGTGCAGGCATCACATATAGCTATTTTGGTTTTAGGAATATTCGTACTTGGCTTCTTCCTCTACCCGGTTCAAAAAGCAGACTCCCCCGACCTCTCGGCCGAAGAACTAGAATGCGGAAGAATTGCGGCATATTTAATGTTCGAGAATGTAATTGAAAGGGCACTGATTCGAGATATAGCCGTAACACGCAAAACTGGGAATATTGTTTTCGCTTCCTCGTACACCTTCGGAGGAATTCACATGAGCGAAGTAGCAGCTAATTGCATCGATGGTAGTGCGGAGCGTGTATAACTTGCATGTGTACACATAACATTAAAACAAAAAGGAAGCACGCTTCCCGCTGCTCCGATCATTAAAAGCGTTATGCGCCCGGGAATCCTGAGAATTGAGTGAAAATTACGGAAACTATTTACTGCTCCTGATAATTCTTTTTGTGCTGTTTGGGGTTTTTGTTAATTCTAGAACTTCATCCAATAACAAGAACCCCTTCGAAGGTAAGGTTTTAAAACGTAGATCCGCTCGAATCAATGGGCAAGAATACGGATTTATTGTGGAAGTTGGCGTGAATGACACTCACCTGATGTTTCGAACTACGTTTCCACCGAAATTTCGTATAGACATACTTTACGAAAACTTGGAAATGAAACCAGTAAAAAGCCTTATCTGGAAATACATTCAATTACTAGACAAGAGCAATCCGAAGATTGATATATTGATATCGAACAGCCTGGCAAAGAAAATTAGTCAGCTAAGCATTGGAAAATTTTCAATTGAAGGCACATGACAGTCTACTCAAAAAGGATATAGCTTCCAGGTTGTTGCCAAGTTGGCTGACAGAATTTCCCTTTTCAAATTTTTTGATCTTAGCAGTGGTGCAGCACTAATGAAGAGAGCGAAATTTAGTTTAGTGGCGCTACTTATTAGCGCAACATTATGTATTGATTCGATTGCTCAAGAGAATGCAACTATGCTGGAGAATGAGAAAATAATTAGAACGTTCCTGGCGTCTTGGTCCGACCTCGACGCTGAAGAACTATCGAATTACTTCACAGAAGATGGCATCTATCACAATATGCCATCTACGGCTGTCCACGGCAGAGCGAATATTCAACAGTTCATAGCCGGTTTCATAAGCACATGGGAAAGTACTGACTGGGAGATAGTAAGCATTTTAGCCGATGGCGATGTAGTTATGGTCGAGCGATTGGACAGAACCATTGTGGCTGGGAGTCCTGTGAATCTCCCTTGTTTTGGATACTTTGAAATGGAAAGTGGAAAGATTAAGATCTGGAGAGATTATTTTGATCTGTCTACCTACACGAATGCCCTTACTAAAGCACTTGAGGCCAACTAGCCAAAAATTCTCGCAGATCGGTTCGACAAGACTAAGTGTGAGAGTAGGAGAGTCACAGCCTTCTACCAGACTGGCTTTCTCATTCCCTTGTGCACTTTTCAACGATAAATTAATTCTTGATAAACGCCCTGCGCTACCTATGAAAATTCGCGGCTCGTGTTAGATTATTTTATATCGCCCATGTCTAATCCCCATCCGGCCCAGCTTTCGAAATTACCTCAACCTTATCCACATTCTGGAAACCCCTTGGCAGTTTGTTACCACGTCGGCCACGCTCCCCGCGATAGTGCTCCAAGTCCGCAGGCTTGAGATTATGGTGCCGCTTTCCAGCGTGCACTGTCAGCGTGTCTTCTGCTGTGAGCACCGTTAGCGCGACTATAAATTCAAGGCGTTCAGCGACGCGGGCCGTGGGAATACTAATGATCTTGTTTCCTTTGCCTTTCGCCAACCGCGGTAGCTCAGCAATCGGGAACATGAGCATGCGGCCCTCGTTGGTGATGGCGACGATCAGGTCTTTCTTGTAGTTGTTTACCATCTTTGGCGCGAGGACTTTGCCACCCTTCGGTGCCTTCAGTACGGCTTTACCCGACTTGTTCTTGCTAATCAGGTCGCCGAGCTTGCCGACGAATCCATAGCCCGCATCGCTCGCTAGTAGCACGTCTTTGTCGTCTTCGCCGATTACTACTCCCTCGAATGTCGCACCGGAGGGTGGGCTTACTCGACCTGACACAGGCTCACCCTGACCGCGGGCAGAGGGTAGGCTATGGGCCGCTAAGGAATAGGTTCGACCTGTTGAGTCCATAAAGATGGCGAGTTGGTTGCTCTTGCCGCGCGCCGCAACCTTGAAGGCGTCGCCAGACTTGTATTGTAGCGTGGCCGGGTCGACTTCGTGGCCCTTCGCCGCTCGCATCCAACCCCGGTCTGACAAGACAATAGTGACCGGCTCCGTGGAAATGAGCTCGGTCTGACTGAACGCCTTCGCCTCTTCTCTCACCACGATCGGGGTGCGGCGCTTGTCGCCATATTTCTCGGCGTCTGCTTTTATCTCGCCTTTAATAAACGTCTTCAATCGCGCAGCAGACTTTAGGAGTTGTTCCAGCGTCTTGCGTTCTGCAGCCAGCTCCTTCTGTTCGGCGGTGATCTTGATCTCTTCCAGTTTCGCCAACTGACGCAACTTGAGTTCGAGAATAGCTTCGGCCTGACGGTCTGAGATTTTGAATTTTTTAATCAACGCCGGCTTCGGTTTGTCTTCGGTACGAACGATCTTGATCACTTCGTCGATGTTCAGGAAGGCGACTAACAGGCCTTCGAGGATGTGCATGCGGTCGAGGATCTTGTCCAGGCGGAACTGCAGGCGCCTACGCACCGTCTCGGTTCTGAACTGAATCCATTCCTTCAGCAGGCTCAGGATGTCTTTGACCTGAGGCCGCTTGTTGATGCCGATCATGTTGAAGTTAACGCGGTAGTTCTTCTCAAGATCGGTGGTCGAGTAGAGATGCGACATGATGGCGTCGATGTCGACACGATTCGATTTCGGCACGATGACGATGCGTGTGGGGTTCTCGTGATCGGACTCGTCGCGCAGGTCCACCACCATCGGCAGCTTCTTCTTGTTCATCTGTGCCGCGATCTGCTCTAACACCTTTGCACCCGATACCTGAAAGGGCAGCGCATTAATCACGATCTCTCCATTCTCTTTGACAAAAGTAGCACGCGCCTTCAATGAGCCACGGCCGTTCTTGTAGAGTTCTTCGATCTCGCTCTTTGGCGTGATTAGTTCGGCTTCGGTTGGGTAGTCGGGCCCCTTGATGATCTTGCAGATATCTTTGAGGGTCGCCTTGGGTTTGTCCAACAAGTGAATGCAGGCCGCTGCTACTTCTCTGAGATTGTGTGGCGGTATATCCGTCGCCATGCCAACCGCAATGCCGCTGCCGCCGTTGAGCAGTACATTGGGTAAACGCGCTGGCAGTATCTCGGGCTCTTCGAGCGTGCCATCGAAGTTTGCTTTCCAGTCGACGGTACCCTGACCCAATTCGCCCAGAAGCACATCGGCGTAGCCCTGTAGTCGCGATTCGGTATAGCGCATCGCGGCAAAAGATTTGGGATCGTCCTGCGAGCCCCAATTGCCCTGTCCATCTACCAGGGGATAACGGTAGGTGAATGGTTGCGCCATCAACACCATGGCCTCGTAACAGGCTGAGTCACCGTGGGGATGAAACTTACCGATGACGTCACCGATAGTGCGCGCCGATTTCTTAAATTTTGCGCTCGCCTTCAGGCCTAGTTCGGACATGGCATAGACGATCCGACGCTGCACAGGCTTCAGGCCATCGCCTATGTTTGGCAGGGCCCTGTCGTTGATGACGTACATCGAATAATTTAGGTAGGCTTGTTGCGTATAATTCTTTAGCGGAATCTGCTCTACGCCATCTTCGCTGATTGTAATTTCTTCGTTCATTAAATTCTCTGTGTGCGTCTCGATAGTAAGATAATTTGATGCGACGTCGCATCGATCGGCTTTGAGCCGTGCATTCTATTCTGCAAAATCGGCACGACTGCCGCTATCCTCTAGCCAGGCCTTTCTATCTCCAGCGCGACCCTTGGCAAGTAACAGGTCCATCATCTGAAAGGTGCTCGACTTCTTCTTGGAGGTTGGGTCTTCTTCGAGGGTCAACTGCACCAGACGACGGGTGTCCGTTGCCATCGTCGTTTCCCGTAGCTGTAGGGGGTTCATCTCACCGAGGCCCTTGAAGCGTTGTACATTTACCTTGCCAGGCTTTTTCTCTGCGGCTATACGATCGATGATGCCGTTCTTCTCATCCTCGTCCAAGGCGTAGAAGACTTCCTTGCCGACATCGATGCGGAACAGGGGCGGCATGGCTACATAGATGAAGCCACCTTCAACTAATGGCCTGAAGTGTTTGACGAACAGAGCGCATAGCAATGTGGCGATATGCAAGCCGTCGGAATCGGCATCGGCCAGGATGCAGATCTTGCCATAACGCAGCCCATCGATGTCGCTGGTGCCGGGATCGACGCCGAGCGCGACGGCCACGTCGTGAACAGTCTGCGAGGCCAGTATCTCGTTGGAGTCTACCTCCCAGGTATTGAGAATCTTTCCCCTGAGCGGAAGAATCGCCTGAAATTCTCGATCCCGCGCCTGCTTCGCAGAGCCTCCCGCCGAGTCACCCTCGACCAGAAACAGCTCACCGGACATCACATCCTGCGTGGAACAGTCAGCTAGCTTTCCTGGCAGCGCAGGGCCCGAGGTTACCTTCTTGCGTGCGACCTGCTTGCTCGCCTTTAGCCTCACCTGCGCGTTGCTAATGCAGAGCTCGGCAATCAGCTCGGCCTCATCGGTGTGCTGATTCAGCCATAAGCTGAAGGAATCCTTCACTACACCTGCCACGAATACGGCACACTGTCGCGACGAAAGCCTCTCCTTGGTCTGACCGGAGAACTGGGGGTCCAATAGCTTGGAGGAGAGCACATAGCAGCACTTGTCCCAGACATCGTCCGGAGTTAGCTTCAGTCCACGGGGCAACAGATTTCTAAACTCACAAAATTCCCGAAGCGCCTCGAGCAGACCCGTGCGTAATCCACTGACGTGAGTGCCGCCTAATGGAGTTGGAATTAAGTTTACATAACTCTCGCCGGTGACCTCGCCGCCTTCTGGCAGCCATTGAATGGCCCAATCTACGGCCTCGTCATTTCCTTGCACTGAGCCATAGAACGGATCTTTAGGTAGCGTCTCGTAGTCTGACGTGGACTGCGTTAGATAGTCGATCAGGCCATCTTCGAAAATCCACTCTTCGCTCTGCGCCTTATCTTCGCTGACCGTATTGTCGAAGAAACTAACGCGCAGTCCGGAGCAGAGAACAGCCTTCGCGCGGAGTACATGTTTGAGTCGGGGTATGGAAATCTTTACCGAGTCGAAGTATTTCTCATCGGGCAGAAATTTAACCGTAGTGCCTGTGTTGCGTTTTCCTACGGTATCGATCGCCTTTAGCTCGGATGCCTTCTCGCCGCCCTTGAATGACATGGCGTAAACCTTGCCGTCGCGTTTAACAGTCACTTCCAGATATTTGGACAATGCGTTTACGACCGATACTCCGACGCCGTGCAATCCGCCGGAGTACTCGTAGTTCTTGTTGGAGAATTTACCGCCGGCGTGGAGACGAGTAAGAATGAGTTCTACGCCGCTCACCTTCTCTCCCTTATGCTTGTCGACCGGCATGCCTCGACCATCGTCACTCACTTCGACCGAGCCGTCCTTGTTCAATTGTAGTGATAGGTGACTAGCATGTCCCGCCAATGCTTCATCGACGCTATTGTCTATCACCTCCTGAATGAGGTGATTCGGACGGGTGGTATCGGTGTACATGCCGGGCCTTTTCCTTACCGGATCCAGACCGGTAAGTACTTCGATGGCGTCAGCGTTGTAGGTGTTACTCATGCATTATTTCTCACTGCGTATAGTGCTTGGGTGGCCTTGAAAAAGGCTTGTTCGGGAGAGCCTGATTTTTCTAAGACCCAATAGTATTTTATCGCTTATTGTCGCCAATTCTTGATAGGAAGAATTCAAACATCGCAGGCAATTCCTGCTCGAAATCGTCATAGCTATGGCTACCATTTTCTCGCACGACACACTGACTCGTCGGAAACTTTTCAAGGGCCTGTCTGAAGTCCAGGGTCTCGTCACCAGTCTGTACAAACACCTTGAAATTTTCCGGCGCTGTGAGCCTATCGACGTCGAGCTGCCGGAGCTCTTCAATATGCTCTGTGGTGACTAGATGGACCTCATCCGTATGGTAGTTCCTATTCTCACCTAAATGAGACTCCCAGAGCTCATAGGGCCGAATCGCCGGATTAATCAGTACCGCAGGAGCCTGATAGAACTCCGAGAGATAGGTGGCGTAGTATCCCCCAAGTGAGCTGCCCATTAGTACCAGATTTTCCGAGCGTATCTCATCTACCAGTTGGTGTAGTTGCGCGATTGTATCAGAGGGGCCGTGACTCATCTGTGGAATTGTGATTCTTTCGCCGAGCCCCAGCTGCGAGCAATAGGCTACTGTCTGCTGAGCCTTCAGAGACTGAGGCGAACTAAGGAAGCCGTGCAGATACAGCACAAAGGGTTGAACAGGCACTCGAATATGTCTCTGTGGAGCGTTAGTAGCCGGGACTATTGTAGTCGGCTTCGAAGGTCTCGCCAGACACTCTGTTAACTTCAGTCTCTATATTGCCGTCAGCAAACAGTCGCAGCGATCGGTATCCAGGATTAACTCTGTCGAGGCAGAAGCTAGTCACCTTCGGCTTAAACTGAATACAGGTTGAGGGAGTACACAGGCATCGAACACCCTCGTGCTCAAAATCCAATTCCTGATGAATGTGACCATAGAGCACGCACTTCACCTTGCTGGACTGCTTAATGATATCGAAAAAGGCTTTGCTGTTTTCAAGGCCAATGTCTTTCATCCATGCCGAGCTTCCAGGCACTGGATTGTGGTGCAGCGTGATGAGGCAGTGCTCGATACTCTCATCTTTCTCAGCGGCACGTAGCACGCTGGTCAGGAAATTAACCTCTGTCTTCGCCAGTTTACCGTGTACCTGACCTAAGATACTTGAATCGAGTAATACTACTAGCCAATTATTCAACTGGGCTGTTTTCTCGCTGGCATCAATACCTTCAGACATTCTAGCCATGACCGTCACGTTGTCATGATTACCAGGTATCCACCTGAAAGGCGCCTTTAGTTTTGCAACGGTTTCCAGAAAATTCCCATAGGCCTTCTCGGAAGCATCCTGTGCGATGTCGCCGGTGGCTAGTACGAGATCAATCTTTTTCTCTTTCGACTGTATTAGCTCGATAACATGGTCCAATGTTTCATTCGTATTCATCTTTAATAGGGTGCCGGACGGCATACCATAAAGATGGGTATCAGTTATCTGAGTAATCTTGATCGGATTCTGTGTGGTCAGTAAAGTCATGACTGCCATAGACGACTATTATTATTAGGTTTAAGTAATGCCTACTAACTCAATACTTCTACCCACTTTAAGGCTGTGGGTTAACCATTCGCCTAGAAACATATTTACTTGCATCTTTTCATCCGAATGGTACATCTTAGAATTCGGCTGTTCGTATCTCGGCTGAAGGTTTTTATGGCCTTGATAGGATATAACTTCGGCGGTACTTGCATCGTGATAGGCTCGAACCAACATGGAGGGATTCGTCATCCATTTCTCGAGCACTGGTTTCTGTCGAATCTCCAGTGTCGTTGTATACTTAAATGCTTCCATTATCTCGATTTCAACGGTGACTTTACCGCCGAAGCTAGTCTCATCTGCAATGCAGAATTCGACGAACAGGCCTTCCAATAATTTTTCAGGTGCATCGCTATTCTTTAATCGATCGATAATCTCTTTGTCGCGGCCAGAGTTTTCAAGTAGTGCCATCTCAGCGAATGACCTATCGCGATACGCTTGAAGATGCGGAACCAACTTAAGCAATCGAATATAGTTCGCATCACATTCTGCCATCTGCTTGATTAAATCTACGCTGTAGCTACTTTTAGACATTTTCTCTCAGGACTTCGGCAGGATTCGCTAAGTGCAAATTCCTACTTTTTCCGCTTATATTTTCTAAGTACTTTTAATTGATTTCGGTCGGCGGCTCTTCGACTTGACCATCGACTTAATAATGTCCAATTGTAACGTTTCAGGGCCTTTTTGCGAGCCAATTGACGGCACATTGGTCCAGAAGTGATCAAGATTTGTTCAAATATTGGGAGTTCGGGTGAGATATGGCCCTTTTCTCCGCTCTCAGGCCCTAAATCCAGCGATCTCGCAGTTCCTGATGATGCAGCTGGAGCCACTGTAGAGCAACGAGTGTCATGGCATTGTTTATCTTCCCGCCTTCGAGCATCTTTATGGCGTCGGTGTAGCTCAGCAACTGAACTTCGATATCTTCGTGCTCCTCGTCTAGACCGTAGACTCCGCCCGCACGGCTGCTATCGAAGCGGCCACAGAATACGGTGATCTTCTCATTTGTGACACCGGGGCTATTGTAGTATTCACAAATTTGGATGAGCTCCGTAGGTACGCAATTAGATTCTTCTTGCGACTCACGCCGCGCGACGTCTTCAAGCTCCTCTGTACTGCCCACCATGCCCGCCACGATTTCCAGCGGCCACGCGTTGGCTTCCTCGCCGTACATGCCCACGCGAAACTGCCGCACAAGCAGCAGCGTGTCTCTCGCAGGATCGAAAAGGAGTACGCCTACGGCAGGATTTCGCGGCTGCAATTCTCGCAGCATGGCATTGCTCCACCCGCCAGAGAAGAGACGATGGCGCAGCTGGAGATGTTCAACTTTCAGGTAACCATCATGCGCCAAAGACCTGGAAATAATCTCCACGTCTTCGTCATTAAATTTATTAGATTCTTCACTCATTGGGTTCGCAGCTTCGTCCTCCCTGGAGAACTTAGCTGCTCTGGGTTTCGCGGTCTAAATCTGGGGAAGGCGAATTAGAAGCCCATAGGCATCAATCTTCGCGGCTGGTTACTTCCAGAAGGTGGTAACCGAATTGAGTCTTGACTGGCCCTTGCACAGTATTAACATCTGCACTGAAAACGACTTCGTCGAATTCCTTAACCATCATGCCCGGACCAAACTGGCCAAGGTCGCCGCCCTGTGCTTTCGATGGGCAGCTTGAATGCTCTCTCGCTACATCGGCGAAATCTTCGCCTCCCGCTATTCTTTCCTTCAACGCGTTACATTCGTCTTCTGTCTGCACCAGGATATGGCGCGCACTTGCTGTTGTCATTTTCTAGTCTCCTCTTTCAACTGATCGAGCATTATGCCCCATCTGCTGGCTCAGATCACACAATAAATCGGTCTTGCGTTATACTCCCAACTCGCACAAAAGTTCGTACCACCGAATAGAGAAAACAGAGAATAGCGGCAACCGACGGCCGCTCTAGAGTTAAGGGACAGTTATGCCACTGCCAGAATCCACCCCCAGAAAGCATGTCCACACCCGAGCCATCGACTATCGAGGATACGAGCGTGACGATGGACTATGGGACATCGAAGCACACATGACAGATAAGAAGACCTATCAGTTCAGTAACAACTGGAGAGGAGATGTCGCCATCGGTGAGCCTCTTCACGAGATGCTACTTCGAGTAACTATCGACGACAGTTTCGTCATTCAGGATGTCATCGCGGTCACAGACCATAGCCCCTTCGAGATGTGCCCGAATATTACGCCAAATTATAAGGCGCTAATCGGTATTCAAATGGGCGCAGGATGGCGCAAGGCTATAAGAATGAAGGTCGGGGGTGTCGAAGGCTGTACGCATCTAACTGAACTTCTATTCCCTATGGCGACTGTGGCAATGCAGACTATCTGGCCGTTGCTAAGGCACAGAAAAAACAAGGCCGATTCGGATGTAGGAAGCAGCAAGAAGCGTCCTTTGGTACTAGACACTTGCCATGCCTGGGCAACTGATTCACCGGTTGTGAAAGAAAATGCAGAAAAATACTACACTGGAGACTAGCCGTTACACTACGATTCGCAATAGGGGCTAATAGAAAATTTATTGTGCTAGTTCTAGCCTGATTTGCGATAGTAAAGCGGAATTACCACCGTAATTACCACGCCTTCCCGATCCTGTCGATTGTCCGCACGAATATGCCCGCCATGAAACTCTGTAATTAACCTGGCAATATGTAGACCCATTCCCAGATGAGGCTGATCCTGTTTTTCCTGCGACCGTACAGAGATCATCGACTCGAATAGCCTGTCCTGCATCTCCTGGGGCAAATTCGGACCGGCATTGGAAACCTTAATGGTGGCGTGATCTCTGAGTGCGCGGCAGAAGACAGTGATGGATTGATCTGCATAGGAAAACTCGACTGCGTTGGCGATCAATTTGTCTAACAACTGCGCTATGTATTCTGGCACTCCGTTGACAAAGATCTCTTTCTGACTGATGTCCAAGTCGAATTTAGTATCAGGATAGGCGAGTTTGTAACCCTCTACGCAACCGGGCAACACTTTGCTCAGATCTATTTTCTCCTTCTCCGAGGTTTGCAGCATCTGTTCGAGTCGGGTCGCTTCACTCATATTGGTGAGAATGAGGTTCAGTCGCTTGATGCCCTCTTCTGCGCGCTCGATGTAAACAGCCGATTCATGATTATTCGCAGTAAGGCCTAGATTTTCCAGAGACGAACGCACCACGGTTACCGGAGTGCGCAATTCATGAGACAGCCGCGAAGACATATTTTCGAGATAGTTTGTGTACTGCGTCAGCCGCTCGACAATATTCGAGAAGCTGCGGGATAGATCTCCGATCTCATCCGAGCTTCTCGTCGGGACAATCGTATTCTGTATGCGTCCAGTATCACCAATGATACCTTCAGCCTGATTTCGAAGACCGCGTATGCGCGAGGATATTCTCGAGGCGGAGAAGAACAAGCCGAGTGTCACGACTAACATTACCGCGAGCATAGTATTAAACAAGGTTTCCATCGCTTGATTGCGAAATGTTCTCAGGCCGTTCATGTTTTGATCGACTACTACCGCACCCATGATCTCGCCATTGGCCAGAATCGGATGAGCCGCCTCCAGTAAGCGAGTCTGAGAGTCTGCGAGGGTTCGAAACTGCGTTGCGGCATCGCCTCCCAAAGCGGAATTTATATGGGAGCCTTCACGACTAACATCGGAATAGAGATCATCGATGAAATCGTTACTGGGTTTGGTAAGAAACTGATAGTAGAGCGGATTTAGAATCTTGTTCTGTACATAGAGCCAGTACTTGTTAACCGGAGTTTCGTCTGAGACCGATGAAAGCAGAAGCCCCGTTGCCGATTGTATGTCCCCAACCGAGAGGAGCACTCTGCCACTCCTGTCTACCACCTGAATGCGAGAATTATTGTGCCCCATGCCGGCTACTATCCTGTCGATCTCTGGCGTGGGCAGTCTCAATGAGCCGAGCCGCTCCGCATCGGCGACCCGGTATGTTGCTATTACAGTGTTAACGTAGCGTCTCTCGGCATCATCTACGTCGAAGATTGCAAAACCGAGTCGGTCCCCCAGCATGCTCATCGGGATTTGAAGCTCGATTTCGTACCCGTCATTCGATTCATACCACTGGCCACTGATTCTGGCCTCGTGAATTGGATTGACATATCCATCCGCTACCCGGAACGCATATAAGTATTCTGGCTCATGCGGGGCAACCACATAACGGTTGATTGCATTACCCTCTTTCGACAGCATCGATATCTCAAGGAAGTCACTTCGATGTACACTCAGCGCATCACGGCTGCGATAGACTATCTCGTCGTCCACCACCTTGAAGTAAGCGTATAACGAGCCATTGTGTTCCCCCACCATAGTACGAAAACTTAGGGTTTCGTCGCGGCCATAATAATGAGAAGGGTTCAATTCCGTACGGAGTTGATCCTTATCGCCAAACATCACCTCATACTGCTGATATTCGCCCCAGTCTGTTAGCGCACCATCGTCCAACGAGAGAGCCGAAAAAATCGGATAGACGTATAGATCCTCACTGCGTCTGGCAGGCGTGTAACTACCTTCGTTGAATAGTTCGGGACGCTCGTTCAAAGCGGTTGCTAGCGCCTGCGCCGTTCCGAGCACGGTCTGTTCCTGGCCTCTGCGAAGGACTTGCTCCATCTCGAGAATGTACTGATAACCCAGCCAGGGTATAACCAGCAGAAAGCTAGAAAGAAAAACCAACTTAAATCGAATTCCGAACGGATTTCTGAAGGATAGTTCCATAGGAGTTTAGTTATGGGTTTCGGGGGTTATGTTCCAACGGTAACCCATACCATAGACCGTCTCTATGCAATCAAATTCTTCATCGATTAGCATAAACTTCTTACGAATTCGTTTGACGTGCGATGTGATCGTGCTTCCATCTACGAATATTTTTGATTCCTGCATAAGCACCTGTCGGCTCTTCACGTGACCGGGATACTTTGCCAGGGCATGCACCATCCAAAACTCCGTGACCGTAAGAGCAACAGGCTGGCCGTCCCACTGAATCGTCAGGCGACCGATATCAAGCGTGAGTTTGCCCCGATGCAATAGACTCTCTGGCGACGGCGGCTGATTGATCACGTCTTGCCTGCGGAACAATGCCGCTATCCTCGCCGTTAGATGAGGCAGGCTAATATCTTTCGTGAGGTAGTCATCCGCACCCATGCGAAGGCCACTGACCGTATCGAAGTCATTGTCCCGCGCCGTTAGAAATATTATCGGCAATGTATCCGAGAGTGAACGCAAAGCCTGACACAGTGTGAAGCCGCCATCTATTTCGTTCTCCAGTCCTATATCGATAATCGCCAGGTTTGGCAGGCGTATATCGAATGCCAGCATCGCGGCTTTTCGATTCGCAAAGGTCTGTACTTCGTAGCCTTGCATACGAAGCACATCGGCATAGTTCTCTCGAATCGCTGCCTCGTCTTCGACGATGGCTATTCGTCTACTCATTTTCTTCTCTCAATTGTTGTAAGTCATTGTAGATTAAGGATTTAGGGCGACTATACCGGAATTGCCAGATTTCTCAGAGCGACATCTCTCACTTCACCGCTATTGCCATGATTCTGCCATATTTAATCACTACATGGCCTTTTTCCGCGCCTCTGGGGGTAATAAGTCTTTTGTTTAATACTCTCACTGGCCAATCTACTTCAAAGATCGCCGAAACGTTCCAAAACCCCATTTACAGGCTATTAGACTTCTCAAACCCAAAAATCGTTCCATCATCAATCAGGATTATCAAAATGATTAAGCAAATATCCCTCGCCCTCGTATTCAGTGCGGTTTCAGCCACGGCTGCGGCCGAGTCTCAACACGCCGACTATCAGAATTCTGCCTCACCGGCTCAGACTACCGGATTTTTCAGCGGCGCCGTCCTCGGCGGCATCGCCGGGGGTCCCCCCGGCGTCATTATCGGCGCAGCATTCGGCGCGCTAGCTGGCGATGGCTGGCGGGCCAGGTCTGAGGTCGGCGAGCTGCAGGCAAACCTCTATGAGAGCCAGTTGCGACTCGCTGCTCTGCAAGAAGCGGCCGATGCAATACAAGCGAAATATCAACTAGCTGAGCAACGCGCAGAAGAGCTTTCTCGAAATCGAACTCGCGTCTATCCAGCAAACTTGGCCGTGGCTAACGCTCCTTGCTGTGACAACACAGTTCTGTCGCTAAATTTTCGCAGCGGTTCAAGCAAGATCGAATCTCACTACGAGGAACAATTAGCTAGCCTGATCAAGATAGCAGAACAGATGCCAACGGCGAGCATAGAGATTACCGGCTACGCCGATCGAAACGGCGACCCTGATCTGAACCTTAGACTTTCACGTGAGCGCTCGGGTTCCGTTAAGCAGTTCTTGAGTGCCAACGGAATTGAGAACTCGTCGATCAAGACCATCGCGTACGGTGAGACTCGGCCATTGAGTTCCAAACAGG
>CAXBLN010000067.1:0-17967 GCA_963976555.1 uncultured Gammaproteobacteria bacterium | reverse complement strand
TTGGTCGAATATCTCCATGAGGATCTTGCCTTTTGGCCAGGATTCATCGAAATGCACATCGAGACTGCTCGCCAGCGCTGCTACAGATTCCGCGGTAGCGAAGGCAGCATCGTCCGTTACTAAACAATGCTTCTTGATCGATTCAGTAACAGAGAGTCGAGCGAACGGCTGCGAGAAGTCGTACTCGGAGCCTTGATAGCTAAGCTTGCTACTTCCACCTACCTCTGTCGCAATCTTGCGAAACAGATCCTCGGTGAGATCCATTAAGTCCTCGTAGCGAGCATAAGCCTGATAAAACTCCAACATCGTGAACTCCGGGTTGTGCCGGGTAGAAAGACCCTCGTTCCTGAAATTCCGATTCAATTCGAATACGCGCTCGAAGCCGCCTACAACCAAGCGCTTAAGAAATAGCTCCGGCGCGACCCGCAGATACATGTCTTGATCCAGCGCATTGTGGTGGGTGATGAAAGGTCTGGCCGTAGCTCCGCCGGGGATCACCTGCATCATCGGTGTTTCCACCTCCATGAAATCCAATGACTCGAAATACTGGCGTATGAATCTGAGAATTCGCGAGCGAGTCTGGAATATTTTGCGCGACTGCTCGTTCACGATCAAGTCGACATAGCGTTGACGGTAACGCATCTCGGTGTCGGTTAACCCCTTGTGCTTATCCGGCAGTGGGCGCAGGGATTTTGTCAATAGATCAAACTCGGCTGCACGCAGAGTGAGCTCTCCCTTGCCAGTCTTAAACATCTCTCCCTGAACACCTATGATGTCTCCAAGATCGAATGCCTTTAATTCTTCAGCCTTCTCGTCAGAGAACGACTTATTATTCATATAAATTTGCATCTGCCCGCTACCGTCCTGAACCACGACAAAGGGACCGCGCATGCGGATAATTCTACCGGCAATCGTAGCCGTCGCGGCGAGCTCTTCCAATTCATCTTTGGATTTGCCTTCGAACTGTTCAATAAGCTTTATGGCAGTGTCTTCTCTAACAAAATTGTTGGGAAACGCTACGCGCTGTGCGCGGATGGCAGTTAGCTTTTCCCTGCGCAGAGCTATAAGCTTATTTTCGTCCTGATTTTCTTCGGTCATTTGTCTTTGGTTTCCTGGTTGCTTGTTCTGTCTTCTAATCAATCAACCCATAGCAGCTACGAACGAACTATGGCTTCGTTACAATCCCATCTTAAGGCTGGCTTCCATAAACTTATCCAGGTCACCATCGAGCACCGCGCCGGTATTGCTTACTTCGACATTCGTACGCAAATCTTTGATGCGTGACTGGTCTAGAACGTAGGAGCGAATCTGACTGCCCCAACCGATGTCTGCCTTCGACTCCTCGACGCTCTGCATCTCTTCCTTCTGTTTGAGTTCTTCCAGCTCATATAACTTGGCCTTCAACTGCTTTATCGCCATGTCTTTATTCTTATGCTGCGATCGCTGACTCTGGCACTGCACCACTATGCCGCTGGGCTCATGGGTGAGGCGAATGGCGGAATCCGTCTTATTCACATGCTGGCCGCCGGCACCGCTCGCCCTATAGGTATCTATTCGTACCTGCCCCATATCGAGGTTCACCTCGATATCGTCGTCAATCTCTGGCGCGACGAACACCGATGCGAAGGAGGTATGGCGGCGACTGCCAGAGTCGAAGGGAGACTTGCGCACTAGCCGGTGCACACCTGTCTCAGTTCGCAGCCAGCCGAAGGCGAATTCGCCGCTGATCTGTATCGTGGCGCTCTTAATACCAGCTACATCGCCACCAGACACTTCAATCAGATCTGTCTTAAAACCCTTGCTCTCACCCCAGCGCAGATACATTCTAAGCAGCATCTCCGCCCAGTCTTGAGCCTCGGTGCCACCGGAGCCCGCCTGGATATCCAGATAGGCATTGGCCTCGTCCAAATCCCCAGAGAACATGCGGCGAAATTCCAGCTTCTCTAAACTGGCCTGAAGCGCTTCCAGGTCATTATTGGCTGCATCGAAGAGCTCCTGATCGGACTCGTCCTGTGCCAACGCTAGCAATTCCTCAATATCGGTAATGCCTGAGTCCATCTTCTCGATGGTCTGCACGACGGCCTCCAGGCTCGCCCGTTCCTTGCCCAGCGCCTGGGCGTACTCGGGCCTATCCCAAACCGACGATTCACCTAGCTCGAGTTCGACCTCGAGCAGTCTCTCCTTCTTCGTCTCGTAGTCAAAGATACCCCCTGAGACTATCGGTTCGGCTGCCTAAGTCCTTTAAAGTTCCTAATAGACTATTAATCTCCAACATCTTGCTGAATCCTGTGCGCTTCTTGGGCAAAGGCAGCATTTTACCTTAATACGCAAGGAATGTGGCAGCCAGCAGCAGACGATTGAGCGAGCCATCGGCAATCTGTCGATCCTGTTGAAAGCGCGGGAATGTGTGTAAGCTCTAATCTGATTTTCCCTTCAATTCACAAGACCTCAGTCACTCGAAGAAAAGCTACACTAGATGAAAGTTGAGAACGCCGACATTAGCTGGCTTGAGTCCGGCCTGCCCTACTCCACGCATTTTCAGGATATCTACTATTCGAAAGACGACGCCTTGGCAGAGAGCCGGCATGTATTCCTGGACGCGAACAGACTCAGCGATCGCTGGCGCGACGCCGGCTCTGCCGAGAGCTTCCATATTGGTGAGCTGGGATTCGGTTGCGGGCTCAATTTTCTGCAGACTTGCAAGCTGTGGCAGGACTGTGCAAAACGCCCTTCGCGCTTACACTACATCGCCTTCGAGAAATACCCACTAAGCTATGAACACATGAAACGTGTCCATCGATGCTGGCTGGCGCTGGAAGAGCAGAGTTCGGCGCTGCTGGCGCATTACATGGATCATAGTGTGGGCTGCCACCGACTGCAGTTGGCAGATGGCATCACTCTCGACCTCTATTTCGGCGATGCCCATGCCCAACTCACCCAACGCATGAGTGAGGCCTGCCCTCGGATTCAATGTTGGTTCCTCGACGGTTTCTCCCCTGCAATCGATGATGAGCTATGGCAGGAATCCCTAATGCAGGTCATCGCTGCCAGCAGCGATGAGACGACAACGCTCAGCAGCTACAGCGTAGCCGGTAAAGTTCGCAATGCGATAAGCAACGCTGGATTCGACGTAGAAAAAATCGAAGGTTTTGGGCGCAAGCGTCATAGTCTTCTCGCAAGCAGATCGGCAGTCAGCGCCGATGCCGCAAACAAGGACACACGGGTTCCCGGTAAAACTCCCTGGTTTGTTCTGCCCAAGCCACGTCCGAAAGGGAGGTCGGCCGTAGTCATTGGTGCCGGTCTCGCAGGCTGTAGCACGGCATATAGTCTGGCTCAACGCGGCTGGCAGATTACCGTGTTCGATGCCGGCCAGGAGCCCGCTTCTGGCGCATCGGGGATCGCCCGATTAGCTCTGCGCTGCAGGCTATTCAACTCACACTCTCCCGAGGCGGAATTCTACTTACAGGCCTATCTGTTCGCGCTGCGTCAATTCAAGCAACTGGGCAGGCTCGATTTTCTCGACTGGGAAACTTGTGGCGTAATGCAGCTGCTGGATGCGATGAATAAACGAACTCCGCTACTGAGAGAGACCGTAGAGCAACTCTATTCCGAAGCAGTTGTGCAGCTTTTGGACAGCTCTGCGGCCTCTGCTGCAGCTGGGCTCGATGTATCGAACGAGGCCTGGCATTTCCCCCATGGCGGCGCTGTTGGCTCTGCCTCTCTATGTCAGCGCTATCTTGCACACCCGAGTATCCGCCTCGTTCTCGGCACAGCTATTACAGAATTGATTCAGATGAATGGCGGCTGGAAGCTAAAGAGCAATGGCTCCGATACTGAGGCCGCCGATGTGGTCATAATCGCCAACAGCTACGGCGCTTTGAGTTTCTCGCAATGCGATGAGCTCCCGCTACAGGTTTCACGCGGACAGAGCACCGAGCTCACGAGCAATGAAAAGAGTGAGTTATTGACGAGTATCGTCAGTGGTGGGCGTAGCGTATTTCCGGCAATAGATGGTCGCCACATAGTCTCGGCTAGCTATACAGACAGCTCCCGTCTGGAAGTATCCGCCACTGACAGGGTCGAGAATATCAAAGTTGCCGGTGAGAATTTTACCAATCCGAAAATCCTCGGCGAAGAAGCCATCGCGGACAGTGTGGCACTGAGGTGTAATACGCCAGACCACACTCCCATTGTTGGCGCGGTGCCCGATACGGAGTACATGAAGTCTACTTATTCAGGTTTGGCTCGCAATGCAAGAGCGGAATTTAGTGCTCCTGGACGTTACTTGCAGGGCCTCTATTTAAACGTGGCACATGGCTCCAACGGACTTGCCAGCTGTCCTCTCAGTGCTGAGTTTTTAGCCAGTCTCATTACAGGAGAAAACCTTCCTTTGAGCCGCAATATGGTTGACATGCTGAATCCGGCACGCTTTCTGATCAACGATCTAAAGAAACAGCGTAATTAACGCTCAAAGAAAGCCTGAATCAAGCCATTCATGGCTTCCACATCATGAACTCCAGCACTCTCACGAATAGAGTGCATCGCAAAACTCGCGATCCCTATATCGACTGTTGAGATACCCAGTGATGCAGAGGTGATCGGCCCGATAGTGCTGCCGCATGCCATATCGGAGCGCATAACGAAAGACTGATGGCTGATTTTTAATCGGTTGCAGATCGACTTTACTAATGCAATCGATTGACTGGTACTAGCGTAGCGCTGATTCGCATTAATCTTGATTACGGGCCCTGCGTTCAACTTGGGGGTGTGCTCGCTGTCATGCCTATCGGCGAAGTTCGGATGCACGCCATGGGCGTTGTCTACCGATAGCATGACGGAATTCTGTATGGCCCTATCGAAAACGGTCTCACCACTGTCCGTGGCATTTCCCTGAGCTTCGATCATACGCTGCAACACCGATTTCAGAAACGGCCCGTCGGCACCAGAGGCGGAAACCGAACCCACCTCTTCGTGGTCGTTGCACACCAGGATACTCGCCTCATCACCCACACTGTCGATCAAGGCATGCAGACCGATATAGCAACTCAAGAGATTATCGAGTCTGGCACTACAAATGAATTGCTTACGCAGGCCGACTAAGGCTGGCTCCTGCGTATCGTAGAGCACCAGCTCATGGGAAAGAACCGTCTCGGCTTCCGCCAGAGCCAGTTTCGTCTGAAGATGCTCGAGCAGGAAGTTCTCGAAACTAAACATCTCATCCGCATCCAACTGCAACAAGATCGGCGGTAGCTCCTGCTGCTTATTGATGAGGCGACCTTCATTCGCGGTTCGATCTAGATGGATAGCCAAACTGGGAATAAATGCCACCGGATCTGAGAGATCAATTAAAGCAGAATCGAGAGTGCCGCCCTTACTTTGGAAGTTTACTCTACCGGCTATGGATAGATCTCTATCGAACCAGGGATGAAGCAAGGCGCCGCCATATACTTCGACGCCGAGTTGGGCGTAGCCCTGACTCGACACATCAGCATGAGGCTTTATCTTTAGGCAGGGGCTGTCGGTATGGGCACCGGCGATCCTGAATCCGGTTTCTGCGAGATCACTCGACCCCGTCCTGAAAGCGATGATGGCAGAATCGTTACGTGTCACGTAGTAACGCGAATTGCTCTCAAGATTCCAGCTATCGCCAGAATCAAGCTGCTCAAAGCCAGCCGCCTCTAATTGCGCCGCCATATTCGCGACCGCATGAAAGGGTGTAGAGGACTGCCGCAAGAACTGCAGCAATCCTGTAAGACGATCTTCTCTTGCCAATGGCACTAGAGAATTTCTAAAAGTTCTACATCGAAAATCAAAGCGGAATTAGGCGGAATTGCTGGCGTGGGCGATGCCTCACCGTAGGCCATGCCTGAAGGAATGAAAAGGCGCCACTTGTCACCTACTGACATCAACTGCAAACCTTCCGTCCAGCCGCTAATCACCTGAGACAAACCAAATTGAGCAGGCTCGCCACGGTCGACAGAGCTATCGAAAACTGTGCCGTCGATTAGCGTGCCGTGATAGTGGGCCAACACCGAATCGGCAGCCGTGGGTGAGGCACTACCTTCCGGGCCAGACTCCAACACCATATACTGCAAACCGGATGGCAGGGTTACTACCCCGGCGGCGTTGGAATTATTGCGCAGGAAGTCTTCGCTGGCGGCAGTACTCGCTGCCAGTGCAGCCTGCTGCTCGGCAGCCATACGAGTCTGAAAAATTTGAATCGCAGCGAACATCTCTTCGTCGCTCATCTTCAGATCGCCATTGACAGCATCGAGCATGCCAGCGACGAATGTATCCAGATCGATACCGCCGTTCAGTATCTGCTGGGCTTGAAGGCTCTGTCCGATATTCACACCGATAGAGTAAGCGATCTTCTCATCATCAGTTTCCAGGCTTGTATCATTCTGCGCGAATAGCTGAGCACTCAGGAGGACGGCCACCACGCTAGTCAGAACCCGGCTCTTGCTTGTACTTATGTTCATACCAATTTCCTTTGATTCAATGGACAATTGTCATAATAAGGGTTTAAATCCAGTCAACGACAAAGCCCCGCATACTAACTGGGAAAGTCAGTAATTTCCAGCCCTTCTGGGCAAACCAAGCCTCAATAGAGCACCCACCCATTCACAGAGCCAGGAAAGTTCACGGACCAGGAAGACATGAACAATCTACTTAAACGACTAGTCAATCTATCCCACCCCAGCTTAGGAACTGCGCTTATCTGCGCCACACTACTGGCAGGGGCCTGCTCACAAAACTATACCGTTGCCGTGAACAATCAACCGGTATTCGACCCAACAGGTCGCCTCTTTGATGGACAGCTGGCCGATGCCGATCTCCAAGGATGTGTCAATATCGCGATGCAGCAGCAGAATGTCCAGAATGCCGGGCTGCTGAGTGTTCTGTCCTGCACAAATTCAGAGGTAGGATCGCTGGCCAACATCGGCCAACTCACCCAACTTCGATTTGTAGACCTAAGCAACAACAATATTCGCGACCTGTCGGCACTGCAGCGACTTAGAACACTCGGCGGTCTTAATCTAATGAACAATGCCATAACAGACATCGGCCCACTTCTTAATATGCCAAACCTGGTCAACGTCAATCTGGCAGGTAATAACGGTATCTCCTGTGAGCAACTGCAGGTACTGGGCGAGCGGTTGAGAAACAACCTGACGCGGCCCGAACGCTGTCGTAGTTAAGCCCTAGCTGGGTACTCCGCTATGAAAGCGAAACTCACCATCTAGCTCTAATATTAGCCTGGCCTCTTCGAGGGCAAACCTCGCTACTTTCTCTGAAATATCCGCAGCGGCGTGAGTCCGAGCTAGCAGCAAATAGTCCTCGAAGTGCCGCGCTTCAGACTTGAGCAGGCTTGCATAAAACTTTCCTAGTTCACTATCGAGAAGCGGCGCCAACTTGGCGAAGCGCTCGCAGGAACGCGCCTCGATGAATGCGCCAACGATCAATGTATCTATCAACTGCTCTCGCTCTTCTTTGGCGATTAGTTCCCGCATTCCTGACGCATAGCGAGACGGACTAAGTCTTATGTAATCAATGTTCCTGCGCTCCAGTATTTCAACCACCTGTTGAAAATGCAGCAACTCCTCCCGCGCGAGTTGAGACATCTTTTTGAGAAGGTCCGGCTTGTTAGTATGGCGATACATAAGATTCATCGCCGTTGCCGCCGCCTTCTTCTCGCAGTTGGCGTGATCGATAAGCAAAATATCCTGGTGATCCAGCGCGGTTTGTAACCAGGCGTCTGGAGTTTCACAGGATAGAAATTTATTGATGGCAGAGAGCATAGTAAGAGAATCGATTCTCAATATTGCAGGCTATGGGGCAGCGGAGGCTAAACAAACAGCTGATCAGTGGCGCGTCTTGTCGCTCAACACTTTCTTCGCAGCAGCAGAACTGTCTTCCATGTCATTCGCTGGCGCGGTAGCGTCGTCATTTTCCTTGAGCGCCTCATGCTTGAGCTTCTTCGAGGTCTTTGCGCCGAGTTTCTTCAGCCCCTCTACACGCTTAATGAGATTACCTGTACCAGAGCGAAGCTTCTTGTGCGCGTTGTCATAACTCTTCTTAGTCGAGTCGATTCGAGCTCCGATATCTTCCAGATCGGCAATGAAATTCACGAACTTGTCATACAAACCACCGGCCTTCTCAGCAATCTCTACCGCATTCTGATTTTGCTGATCTAGTCGCCAGAGGTTCTGCGCTAGCTTCAGCGTGGTCAGCAACATGGTCGGACTAACGAAGACAATATTTTTCTCGAAAGCGAATTGTGACAGCGATGGATCGTTCTGAATCGCGACCGAGTAGGCGGCATCGATTGGCATGAACAAAAACACATAGTCCAGAGAGCTAATACCGGAAAGCTTCTGGTAGTCTTTTCCCGAGAGTCCTTTGACGTGGCTGCGGACCGACTGTATGTGCTGTTTTAGTAAGGCGGCCTTTTCTTCTCCATCTTCCGCAGAGCAGTAAGCATCCCATGCCTTCAGCGATACCTTGGAATCGATAATAATGTCGCGCGATTCCGGTAGATGAACGACCACATCGGGTTGTAGCTTTGCGCCACCCTCGGCTTGCGCGCTGACCTGCGTTTCGTACTCCCTGCCTTTGACGAGGCCGGAATTTTCCAACAGGGACTCCAACACCATTTCGCCCCAGTTTCCCTGAGCCTTGTTATCGCCCTTCAGGGCGTTCGTCAGGTTGACCGCATCTTCGCTGATCTGCGTGTTCAATACTTGCAGTTGCTGTATTTCCCGTGCGAGTGAAAATCTCTCCTTGGACTCCTTGTCGTAGGTCTCTTCCACCCGCTTCTCGAATTGCCTTATCTTGTCCTGGAGCGGGCTCAGAACAGTTGCAAGGCTTTCCTTGTTATTGTCGACAAACTTCTTACTCTTGTCTTCGAATATTTCGTTGGCGATGTTTTTGAAGGCCACGCCCAACTGTTCTTTTGAATCGTTGAGGAAGGCGAGATCCTTGCCGTGTTGCTTCTGCTCCATCTCCAAGCTCGTTTCCAGCTTGGCTTTCTGTTCGCGCAGACTCTGTACTTCTTGAGCTAAGGACTGGCTCTGGGCCTCTGCTCTATGCAATGACTGGACTGCCTGGCCTAGCTCCCCTTCTCTGGCGATTAACTTCTCCTGAGCCGAAAGCTCAGCCAGGCGCAGTCGCTGTGATTGGCGAAATGACCATATGAGAACTGCTATCAGTGCGACAGTAGGAATGGCGACAGCGGTAATGACTAAGGGATCCATAGTTCTCGTTTGCGGGACACTCACAATTTAGCTTCTCAGCTACTTGCAGCCTGAACCTGGGCGACCAGTAGTTGAGAAGCAGGTTTCCCTTTCTGCCTCTAGGTTAGGTTATCACTAATGACTAGCAGTAACTCGGCGGTAAGGTCCGCAAGATCATCGGTGGTTTCCAGAGGTTCGGCGACAACAGTAACGACGCCATCTGCATCAACCAGACGCACAGAGAAGTCCCGTTCCTCTAACTGCGCATCGGGGTCATTACGATTGAACAGCCTACCTATTAACCCGGGCTCATCATCTTCCGAGCGTATGCCGGAGAAGCGAACGTTTAGGAATGCCATGTCTCGGTCGTTCTCGAGGATTGTTATACCAGCCTCATCCAACGCCGAGCGGACGAGAACCCAGGCACGGTTGTAGTTGAGTCGCAGCTGCAGAACCTGACCGCCCTGCCCATCATCGATTATATTCGCCTTTCTTTCGGCCTCGATGCTGCCAGCGAGCAGACTCGCTGAGGAAGCCTGATAGACATCGTTTCGGTCCGCGAGATACTGCGACAGGCTATCTAGAATCTGGCGCTCTCGAGCTTCTGATTTTGAGACCTCGGGCCAGGTTGTAATAAGCGGCGCGGGCTCGCTGCGCGGGCTCTCCTGATGAATGACATAGATTTCTGAATAGCCTGAATGCAGACCGGGTTCTATCGTTACTCGATACTTGTGTCGTGTCTCAAGGTTGCTGTCGACCTCCAGCCATGAAGTCTCCATGATTCCGGCGCTAGGGTTCTCATATTCCAGAATCACCTGCAGCTGCGTCCAATAGTCTCGCACCAGGGGCCAAACCTGACCGGGTGTGGCATCCAGGACAATCCAGCTTCTATCGGCCAGGTTCTGGATAATGACACCTTCCCGGCGACTAGCCTCGATAGGCTTGGGCAGTGGAATATCTTCAAAAGGCTCAGCCGATGCCGAGAACTGCTCCGGGATCACATACAGCTGATCGAGAGTATAGCTATCCAGCTCCTCAGGAATGTCCATAAGAGGCAGTACTGGAGCCTCCATGTAATCGTCTCCACGATCACGGAATGGCCCATCCTCACCTGCAAGATAATTGCAGCCGCCGAGCACTGTAATGAGACTTAGAAGTACCAGGGATCTAGACATTCAACTGCGTTCCTGTGTGGCCTTGTTCATGTTGATAGCTCGATGCCTGCGGCAGCGAGAGCTTCTCTAACTTTGACGTGATATTGCTCGTCAAGTTCCACTAGCGGCAATCTAATTCCACTGCCTATTAATCCCATCGCCTGCAGCGCCCATTTCACGGGAACTGGGTTAGCCTGGAGAAACAGGTCCCTGTGCAGGAGCTGCAACTGCTTATCGACATCCATTGCCCGGGATTCTTCACCGGCAAGCGCATACGCACACATCTGCGACATCAGTTTGGGTGCCACGTTAGCGGTAACCGAGATTGTACCATCGGCTCCGGCGAGTATAAGCGGCAAACTAAGCGCGTCTTCTCCGCTATAGATAGCGAGCTTCTCACCGCAGTGTTTGATCAGTTCCAAACCGCGCGCGACATCTCCACTGGCGTCCTTAATGGCTACGATATTTTCGATCTCTGCAAGCCGCTTCACCGTCGCCAGCTGCAAATCGCAGGCAGTACGTCCCGGCACGTTGTAGAGTATCTGAGGGATATCCACGCCTTCGGCAATATGCTTGAAGTGCTGATACAGCCCTTCCTGTGAGGGCCTATTGTAATAAGGCGTCACCAGTAGTGCGGCATCGGCACCATTCTGCTTCGCCGACTCGGTAAAGTAGAGCGCTTCCGCCGTATTGTTCGACCCGGTACCCGCGATAACCGGGATGCGGCCATTCACCTCTTTCACACAGTGTGCTACCAGGTCGCAGTGCTCATCGGTGCTGAGAGTAGCAGACTCTCCCGTAGTGCCGACGATAACGATAGCGCTAGTGCCGGAAGCAATATGCCATTCCAGCAACTTATTAAGCGCCGGCAAGTCCAAGGCTCCGTCGGAGTGCATTGGTGTAACTATGGCGACAATACTGCCGCGAACTTGATCAATCATGGGAATCCTACTGCTGGTTTAAGCTCGGAATTTTAGCACAGGGCCAGGGCGGCAACCAAAGCGGTCGATGCAACACTAAGAACCCTCGTGGCCGAGTTTTTCGGGTTCGCTACTGGGATGCATCTTATTTGGCCAGGCATTGATGATGGCCTTGATAAGCGTCGCCAGAGGAATAGCGAAAAATACTCCCGCAAGCCCCCATATTCCGCCAAATACCAAGACTGCCGCAATAATAGCGACAGGATGGAGGTTTACCGCTTCAGAAAAGATGACCGGCACCAAAACATTACCATCGACCAACTGCAACACGCCATAGGCAATCAGCGCCGTGTAGAACTCGCCGCCGATTCCCCACTGTACGTAAGCGACTGCCGCCACAGGTATGGTCACTACCGTCGCGCCAATATAGGGAACAATGACCGATAAACCCACAAGCACAGAAAGCAGCAAGGCATAATTAATACCGAGCAGGACGAACATGATATAGCTGACGCTGCCGACAATAAAAATCTCTAACACCTTGCCGCGAATATAATTGGAAATCTGCTGATCCATCTCTCGCCAGATGCGATTCATCAGCGGGCGATTGCGGGGCAGGAAATTACCCGACCAGTTAATCAATTGTGACTTATCTTTCATTACGAAGAAGACCAGAATCGGGACCAGGACGATGAACACAATCCAGGAGATGACGCTGGGAATGCTCGCCAGCGAATACTCCAATACCGTTTGCCCGTAGCCACCTACCTCGCCACGCACACCGGCAATAAACTCACGAATCTGCGACTCAGAGAAAAAGTTCGGATACTCCTCAGGCAGCAGTAGCAATGAGGCCTGCCACTGACTAATGAGATTCGGCAGCTCGTTGACTAAGCGACGCAACTGATTCCAGGCAGAAGGCAGCAAGAACAGCAGCATCGACAAGAACACGCCAATAAACACGGCATAGACGAAAATAAACGCCATGCGAGCGGATAAGCCATAGCGGAGCAGGATATCGACCAGTCCCTGCATCAGATAGGCGAGAATGATCGCTGTGATTAATGGCGCCAAGACACCACCGAAGAACAGCAAGACCGCAAGACCAAGCGTCAACAGCAGCATGAGAATAATGGATTCTTCGTCGTGAAAATAACGATCGAGAAAGTCATTGACCAGCTTCTTCATATTGCAGATATCTCCCTTGGGAGCCTGTTATTAGTATTATTACCGCTCTGTCCGGATTTGGAGCGGCCTAAAGATAATGCCGCTGCGACAACGCGCATCACTGTGTCCCGGGGGTGCTCTTCAGACGCGGCCCGAAGGGGCTTACCATTATTAATGTGCAATTTTGCAGGCTTGTGTGAGTCCTTCAAATTAGTGCAGCGTAGGGAATGGCATCGCCTGTCGCCCAGAGTAGCAATAGAATCGATCAAAGGTTCCCTAACCCTTCTTAATCCAGTAGCGATAGGCGCTTTCATCCTTCTGAAAGTCCAGAATTTGATGGTCAGTTTGATCGACAAACATATGAAAATCCTTTTCTGAGCCTGGATCGGTAGCGACTACTTTCAAAACCTGGGCTGACTCCATGCTGTTTAGGGCCAATTTAGCTTTGAGAAGCGGCATTGGGCACTGCAGGCCACTAAGATCTATCTCTATATCGACAATTATCTCCATCGCTGCATTTTATCAAGCTATACGGGGCAAACACCATGAATGATATTGTCTAAATATCGACCGATACTGACTGAAATACACGGAATTAATTATCTTAGCCACGGTCTTAGGGTACTATTGAAGGACACTATGAACATTAGTTTGCCAAGAAAATCCCTTTTGCTGTTGCTCACGGCGGCTATTCCCGCCTTTCTTTCAGCTCAGCCCGCCCTCCCTAGCCTCGGAGACCGTATCTCCGGTACCGTCTCGCTGGAGCAGGAATATGCTATGGGCCAGCAGTTTCTCAGCAGTATCCGCCGCAGCGCACCCACCATCTCCGACCCGCTATTGAATGCCTATCTGGAGAATGTGACCTATAAGCTCGCCTCCCGCAGTCAGCTCAAGGACCATCGCCTTTCCTTTGCGATAATCGATAGCGAGGCGCTGAACGCCTTTGCCGCACCAGGTGGCATAATCGGTGTCAACACGGGTCTATTCCTGAATGCCCAGACTGAAGCCGAATTCGCCTCGGTAATGGCTCACGAGATAGCCCACGTAAGCCAACGTCACTTTGCCCGCGGCATCGATGAGGCTCAGGCTAGCAGAATACCGCAGATGGCCACCCTACTCGCCAGTGTGATTATTATGGCCACCTCCGATGCCAGCCACGGCACGGCAGCAGTCGCTGCAGCTCAGGGGCGAGCTCTGGAAAATCAACTGCGTTTCAGTCGCAGTAACGAGGCCGAGGCCGACCGTGTCGGCCAAGATACGATGTACAACGCGGGCTTCGATCCCGATGGCATGTCGACCCTATTCGAGCGCCTGATGACCATCAATAGATTTGGCCGGCGCCCTCCCGAGTTCTTACTCTCGCACCCCCTAACGCAGTCACGAATTGCCGACAGCCGGGGCAGAGCAACTCGCTACGCGCGTCAGCAGTACACGCCCAATCTTGAATATCAGATCGTACGTGCACGTGTTGTTGGTCACTACGCGGCGAACAAGTCCGACCTCGTTCTCGATTATCAGAAAAGTCTGGAAAACAGCACGAGCGAATTTACTCGAGATGCGAACCGCTACGGGCTGGCGATCGCCTATTACGAGAACAAGCAATTTGCGCAAGCGGATGCGACGCTCGCACCACTACTCGAGAAAGAGCCAAACCGAATTAGTTACGTAGTAACACAGGCAGAAATTCTGACCGAGCAGAATGAGCCAGGACAAGCTATTAATTTCATTCAGCGCCACCTCGCGATAAATCCGGGCAATCACTCATTGACCATGGCCTACGTAGACGCCCTTATTCAGATGCGATCCTATACCACTGCCGCTGAAGTGATGGAGCGCCATAGCCTGACACGATCGGAAGATGTTCACCTCTGGTATAAATTGGCGGAGACTCACGGGCAGGCGGGCAACATTGGCAAAGTGCATCAGGCGCGAGCGGAATATTTTCGATTGTTAGCGGACTACCCAAAGGCTCGACAGCAGTTGCAACTGGCTCTTAAAATAGAAAGCGAGAGCGGCTCCTCCGCTGCCGAAGAGGCACGATTGAGACAGAAGATATCTACTATCGAACAGCTCCAGCAAAATGCCTCCCGCCCTCGATAGTGATCTAGCACGCGAGTAAGAGACACTTGGTTTTAAGCCTTACCGCGCACCTTCAACTGGTTATTCGCAGCGAAATCCAACATCCGTTGTAGCGGAATCATAGCCTTAGCAGCTAGCTGCGCATCCACATGCACTTCGTTTGTAGTCTTCTGCAGGGAATTCAAGAGACTCTGCAGCGAATTCATTCCCATCCACGGACATCGCGCGCAGCTTCTGCAACTTGCATCATTGCCTGCGGTAGGCGCAATAATGAATTTCTTGTTCGGCGCGACCTGCTGCAGCTTATGGAAAATTCCCTGGTCTGTTGCCACGATTATCTCTGATTTAGTCGTCTGCTTCGCGGCATTAATAATCTGTGTGGTGGAGCCTACGACATCCGCTATTTCCAGAATCGCCCTCGGAGATTCTGGGTGAGCGAGAACCAAGGCATCAGGGTAAAGCTTCCGCATATCCCGCAAGCCCCGTGCCTTGAATTCTTCGTGGACAATACAGGCCGCGTCCCAGAGCAACATGTCGGCACCCGTCGTCCTCTGTATATAGGAGCCAAGATGCTTGTCTGGAGCCCACAGTACTTTCTTGCCCTGTTCCATCAGATGCTCAACTACATCCAGCGCGATGCTTGAGGTAACCACCCAATCCGCGCGAGCCTTAACAGCGGCAGACGTATTGGCATAGACCACAACGGTGCGATCGGCATGCTGATCGCAGAAGTCGGAGAATGCTTCTATTGGACAGGCTATATCCAGAGAGCACGTGGCCTCCAACGTGGGCATCAACACGGTCTTCTCAGGGCTGAGAATCTTCGCCGACTCACCCATGAACTTCACCCCGGCTACGATGAGAATATCTGCATCGCAGTCTCTGCCGAAGCGAGCCATCTCCAGGCTATCACCCACGAAGCCACCAGATTCTTCGGCAAGCTCCTGTAACACCGAATCGGTGTAATAGTGCGCCACTAGACGTGCTCGCTTGGATGCCATCAGGCGCTTGATGTCGCTCTTGTAGGTCTCTTGGGTCGCTTTATCCAGCACAGCAGGATGCACGGCGCGATCCAGATATTCGCGCACTAGCGCGGTATCGGCGGAAAGCTCGGAGGAGGGTTCAGTTGGGATAATCTGATTCATTGACTACTACTACGCACGATAATGAGCTTACAGTTTACCACAGGCTGTAATATGCGCGCTCTATCGAAGGCTATTGAGGCCGCGGCTATTTGCTGGCTGCTCATAATAATCGTTACTTGCTGCAGGGCTCCTCACCAAAAGAATTTTAAAAGGAGGAATGATCGACTATCGAGAAAGGTTAGGGGTCGATACGATGACCCATCCCATGAGCTATGGATGCCTTCAAAAGTCACCGGAGAGATATTCATGCGCCGTATGGCTCAGTTCCTGCAAATAGTAGAGACGTCATCTGAGCCTTCGATGCATCGAACTAATCTCTAAGCCTATTGCAGCCTCCACATGAAACCGGGAATGCCTCTTCAAACGGTAGTCTGTGCATCGCCGCAGTCAAAGAAAACCTAGATCCCGATTAGAGACACAGGATATCTCGCGTGTAGAGCATTAGGGCAGAATTGGGTACTATGCGTCGATAATTATCGTTTCGACGTCATAATAAATTGGAATCACACTGTGAAATTTCTCGGCAGATTGCTCGTCCTCATAGTTGTACTGCTCATTGTAGGAAGCGTGGTTGCCGTATTCCTAATGGTCGAAGATAGCCCCCGTGTTGCAGGTGCACAATCCCTAAGCGTAACGGATATCAGTCGTGCAAGGGTTTTCATGGAAAACACCGACCCTCGCAATCTCGCGGCAGGGGAAGTCACAGCCTTCAGCGTCGAAGAGCAGGACCTGGAACTACTCCTTAACTATGCCCTGGATCAACTTGAGGGCGGCGGAGCGGAAGTCCATCTGAACAATGGCCTTGCCAACCTGAGAATCAGTGCGCGCCTGCCGGACAACCCTCTGGGCAGCTATGTGAATTTGGATGTGACCATGTCGCAGTGGGGTGAATTGCTAACGATCGAGGATCTTAAAATTGGCGGCCTTAACGTTCCTGCAGGTATTGCAGATTCTGGCATGCAATTCGCCCATGAGCAGCTTCAAAGAGTCCCGGAATATGTCGCAGCGCTGCAGGCGATTAACGGTTATAGCATTGACGATAATCGACTCAACGTTGTGTACCAGTGGCAACCTGACCTGGTAGCACAAATTTCCAATCGAGGTAGAGACTTCCTGATACCTGCTGCCGACCAGGAACGATTGCTCGCCCATGCGACGAACCTGTCTTCCATAACTCGTGATCCGCAATTGGCTAATGTTACTTCTCTGGCAAATGTCATCAGCCCGATGTTTCTGTTTGCCCAAGCCAGAGGCGGCGACCCGGTGGAAGAAAACCGCGCAGCGATCATCGTCATGGCCATGCACATTATGGGGGTCAGTGTGCCTCGTGTTCTCGGCCTTCCGAAAGATGCTATCCCGGCTTCCCGTCCTCACAAATACATGCTCTCCGAGCGCGGAGACTTCGCACAACACTTTCTGGTCTCGGCTGGACTGACACTCAGTGCAGGAACGGGGCTGGCGGATTCCATCGGCTTGCTAAAGGAATTGGAAGATTCTCAAGGTGGTAGTGGTTTTAGCTTTACCGACATAGGCGCTGACCGAACCGGAGTTCGCTTCGCCGAACTCGCCACGTCCAATAGCGAAACTGCGAGAAGCATGCAGCAACTTCTGGCTCTGAATCCAGACGAGAGAGTGTTCATGGCGGAATTTCGCGATTTGCCCGAATCCATGCCCCAAGCTACATTCGAAAGTATCTATGGCGGCGTAGGTCAGCCTGCCTACAATAATGTAATCGCCGACATCGAAGCGCGCATCTCCGCGATTCGCCTCTTCCAACAGCTGGGGAATCCTTAGCTCTGCAGCACGCAAGCCGATTAAGGATTAGAACTCCACAGACCCGTACCAAAAGCTGAGAAAGAGCTGCGGCCGTATGCACAGCTATAGCTTGGATTAGAGGAAATACAACTTACCAATTCTGAAACCTAAAGCTGCCTCGGCAGTACATCCGAATTTTTCGGCTAGCTGCTTGCGACTCTAATAGGCTCTACATTAGTAACGGTATCACCGAAGGCTTCCACAACAAGATGGAAATGATAACCAGGCGAGCTTACGGGTTTAGAAACTTTGAAAATTATCGGCTAAGAGTGCTGACCCACTGTGGATGGGATGGCATCATTAACCGAGTGAGTAGGAAGAGATGAATGCCGTTCCCCCGTTAATTGGGTAGAGCCGAAGAGATGAATGCCGTTCCCCCGTTAATTGGGTAGAGCCGAAAATTATCGGCTAAGAGTGCTGACCCACTGTGGATGGGATGGCATCATTAACC
>CAXBLN010000066.1:0-17972 GCA_963976555.1 uncultured Gammaproteobacteria bacterium | reverse complement strand
CTGCTTCTGAAAATATTCAGACAATGCTTCAAGAAACAGGTACTCATCCACACCCTGCCGATCAACCGGCTTTGACTGGGCTGACAGAATCGTTACCACTAGATCCTTATCGGGGTCGACAAAGATATACTGACCGAAGATGCCGATCGCCGCATAGGTATTGCCACGAAGGGGCCATAGTCCATAGCCATATTCAACAGCCTCACCACTGACTACACTGCGGGATCCAGCCCTTTCTACCCAACCCTCGGGCACTACGGCAACTCCATCTATGACGCCCTCATTTAAGAGGAATAAACCGAAACGCGTATAATCGCGTAGTGTCGCCGACAGTCCGCTACCACCTACTTCCAGGCCGTTGGCAGATTCCAGCCACCAGCTTGCATCGGACTCCATCCCTAACGGCCCCCACAGAGTCTCCGAAAGGTAATCTGCTACCCACTTGCCAGTTGCCGCGTGGACAAGAGCTCCGGCAATATGGGTTTCACCGGTGCTGTAGTTCCAGCGCGTACCCGGCGGGGAGTGGCTGGGAAGAGCGGCCATCAGCTGCAGTATGGTTCCTGGCTGTTGGCCGATCTGTGCATCCAGCATGCGGCGGCGATCGGAATTCGGGTCGGTATAGGTTTCATTCCAATCGACACCGGAGGTCATCTCGATGATGTGTTTCACCGTCACTTCGGCAAAAGCAGAGTCTATAAATTCTGGCAGATACTTGGTAATAGGGTCATCTATGCTCACTATGTAACCGTCCTCGATTGCCGCCCCGATCAACATGACCGTAATCGTTTTTACAACTGACATCGACATCCAGCGAGTGCTGGCGTCGTTACCCATGAAGTAATTCTCAAACACTGCCTCGCCATCTTTCACTATCATCATGGCGGACACTCGATTGAGCGCGAGTACGTCATACAAGTCGTATGTGACTGCATCGATAGAGAAGGAAAAGTCTTGCAGCGAGTCTAAATTGGTAGGAATCGGCTTTATCAAGCCCTGGCGATTGACTTGGCGAGTAGGAAATAGGCGATGAATATTTCGAAACGTATTTATCTGGATGTCGGGTAGCAGACGCCCGTCGTAAACCTGTCGTACGGACCCAATGGGTTCTGCTTGGTGGCGATAGTATTCTGTTTCCTGCGCCGCTACCGAGTAGCTGAAAACGAACGCGCTGACGAATGCCAGTGTTGTGAGGATTGCTAGTACCGCTATTCGTAGTCTTTCAAAAATGCATGCCCCAATTCCCAGATAGTTCGATGCCCGAGAGTGGATGGGCAGGGGCTTAGCATTTGTTCTGGTCATGAATTTTTCGATTTATCTACTATCGTTGAAGTCTGAATCGGTTTCGCTAAAGTTTACACTGAGGTTACTAGATATATTTGCAGTTCTTACTATAACTACTAAATCGAATTTTGCCCACTTATTAACAGACGGCCATGTAGGTGCTTAGTGTACCTAGAGGCTAGTTAAGTGCGTGGACTTAAATCGGCATAGCTCCTATGCTTAGCGAGGGTACTTCAAGCATCGAAGGAGGTAGCTCAGCAGGGTGTTTTGCAGGGTCCCAAATAGGGGACTCCAATAGGACTTTTTAGATTCAGACAATGCCGAAAATCGTAATATTCAATACTCAACAGAGCGAAATGAATTATGTCTAAAGCCGCCACATCGCCACTGCAGGTAAAGGTTCGTCGTTGGAAAAAGGCTGATATTCCCGAGCTCATCAAGTGTCAAAATGCTGCCTATCCGAATATAGCTCGAGAGAGCCTCGGCGATGAGCGCAAGCTACTCATGCAGCTGACAGCATTTCCGGAGGGTCAGTATCTGGCCGAGGTAGACGGCAAAGTGGTTGGCTATTGCACATCCCTAATCTTGCAGATTGATGACGAATCTCCCTGGTACTCCTACGACGAAATAACTGGCGTCGGCACCTTCAGTACTCATGACCCGAGCGGCGAGACACTTTATGGGTCAGACATTGCAGTACATCCGAAATACCGCGGCAAGGGCGTCGCCGGAAAACTGTATAAGCGGCGCAAGGCACTACTGAAGCGTTTCAACTTGCGCCGGATGGTTGCCGGAGGTCGAATTCCCGGCTATGCCGAGCAGGCTAAGAAAATGACGCCCGAAGTCTATATCGAAAAGGTAAAGGCCGGTGAGTTGAAGGATATGGCTTTGTCGATGCACCTCAAGGCGGGCTACGACGTACTCAGTGTTCACTACGCCTATCTTAACGATGGCGAGAGCATGAATTACGCTACTTACCTGCATATGGACAATCCCGATTTCAACTCCGAGAAACGCATGATTGCCGCGGCGCCACTGCGACGGCCGGTGCGCAAGATACGCGTCTGCGCGGCTCAGTACCAGATGCGACAGATTAAGTCATGGGACGACCTTGAGCGTCAGGTGAGTTTTTTCGTCGAAACGGCGGATGAGTACCACTGCCATTTTCTTCTGTTTCCTGAGCTCTTTACCGCGCAGCTGTTCAGCATGTTGCCACCCAATTTGGATTCCCTACATGCCGTTAAAGAAGTAGCTCGCTTTCATGAAAAGTATCTGGAAATGTTTACGCGCTTCGCTGTGGATCACGGGCTCTACATTATCGGAGGTTCTCATCCGGTAGAAGTTGATGGCGAACTGCGTAATGTAGCGCATCTGTTTTCACCGCGAGGGGAAGTGTTCACGCAGGAGAAGATCCATATCACCTCAGTCGAGCGTCGTTACTACGATCTGCAGCCGGGCGATAAGCTCAAGGTGTTCGAGACGCCTTTGGGAAGAATCGGCATTCTTATTTGCTATGACATTGAGTTTCCTGAATTGGCAAGACTTTTGACTCTACACGGTATCGAAGTGTTGTTCGTGCCATTTGCAACGGACGAGCGCAAGAGTTACTACAGAGTGCGTCACTGCGCACAGGCCAGGGCCGTAGAGAATGTTATCTATGTGGTAATGACTGGCTGCGTTGGCAATCTCCCTCAGGTGCGCAGTTTTCTGGTGAACTATGGCCAGGCTGCAATCTGCACTCCCTGTGACATCGCCTTTCCATCGGATGGCGTGATGGAGGAAGCCGACCACGGAACCGAGACAGTAATCATCTCCGAGTTGGACTTGAACGATCTGGCTATGGCCAGGGATATAGGAACGGTTAAGCCGCTGCAAGATCGACGCACAGACCTATACTCGCTTACCAGCAAAATGCCGATAGAAATAATATCGGTAATATAGAAGCGCATTTAATTCTGCGATTGGTGCGTAGATCAATTCCCGAAACTACGCATCTTGAAGCCGCCGCATAGCCCTAGCTAACGGGCTTCTCCGGAAGTTATTTTTAGCTGTTATTGACGTCTACTGCCAGGAACTCACTAACTCATCGTAGTCGATGGTTATACCCTGTGGCTTCTCGTTCGCTAGTTTTGGTTTTGGAGCACCTGGCTGATTCAACCAATAGTCTCTACTTTGCGGTTCATTCAGCTGCGGTCCGCACTCACCTAACACACCCGCTCTCTCCAAGCGTTGTAACAGTCGCTCTTGGGCTACTGCCAGCGCCGTGAGCGCCTGCTGTGGTGTCTTCGCGCCGGATGAGGCGTCGCCTATATTCTGCCACCACAATTGTGCGAGTCTTGGATAGTCGGGTACATTCGTACCGGTGGGCGTCCACTGCACGCGCGCTGGGGAACGATAGAATTCAACCAGGCCACCGAGTTCCGCCGATCGCTCAGTGAAACTCTCATGACGAATGTCGGAATCGCGAATAACCGTTAGGCCTATGTGGCTCTTCTTCAGTGAGACCGTCTTGGATGTAACGAACTGAGCGTACAACCAGGCCGCCTTCGCTCTGTCTACAGGCGTCGACTTCATCAACGTCCAGGCACCCGCGTCCTGATAGCCCAGCTTCTGCCCTTCCTCCCAATACGCGCCATGAGGTGAGGGTGCCATGCGCCACTTGGGCGTACCGTCTGCATTCATTACAGGCAGACCCGGTAGAACCATGTCGGCAGTAAACGTTGTATACCAGAATATTTGCTGGGCGATATTGCCCTGGGCCGGGACCGGGCCCGCCTCGCTAAACACCATGCCGGCTGCCTCTGGCGGAGCATATTTCTGTAGCCAGTCTACATATTTGGTAACCGAATATACGGCGGCTGGGCCGTCGGTGGCGCCACCACGCTCGACCGTCGAACCTACTGGCCGACAACCTTCTACTCGCAGGCCCCACTCATCCACAGGCAGACCATTTGGGATGCCTTTATCGCCGGCACCCGCCATGGACAACCAGGCGTCGGTGAAACGCCAACCCAGAGAAGGATCCTTCTTGCCATAGTCCATGTGGCCATAGACCTTCTGTCCATCGATCTCGCCGATATCGTTACTAAAGAATTCGGCGATGTCCTCATAGGCCGACCAATTCACCGGAACACCCAGCTCGTAGCCGTACTTATCTGAGAACTGTTGCTTAAGATCTGGATCGGTGAACCAGTCATAGCGAAACCAGTAGAGATTTGCGAACTGTTGGTCCGGCAGTTGATAGACCTTCCCATCTGGCCCCGTAGTAAACGATAGACCTATGAAGTCTTCCAAATCCAATGTGGGCGAAGTGACATCACTGGCCTCGCCGGCCATCCAGTCACTCAGATTGCGCACCTGCTGGTAGCGAAAGTGCGTGCCTATAAGGTCAGAGTCATTCACATAGGCATCGTAGATATTCTCGCCAGATTGCATCTGGGTCTGCAACTTCTCGACCACGTCGCCCTCGCCGATCAGGTCGTGAGTTATCTGTATACCTGTAATTTCGGTGAATGCCCGCGCTAGAGTTTGAGCCTCATACTCGTGGGTCGTGATGGTTTCGGATACTACTTTGATTTCCATGCCGGCAAAGGGTCTTGCCGCGTCGATGTACCACTGCATCTCCGCAAGCTGTTGTTCCTGACTCAGGGTCGAGGGCTGAAACTCGGGTAGCCATCGTCGTGCGTCTTCCACATCGGCATAACTTGTTACCACTGGACAGAGGACGACCGCACAACCGAGCAGCGCCTTAGGAAATCGAAATTCACGAGCAACCATGCCAAACCCCTTATAATTAAATTCAACTGCGATGCGTCAAGCTCCGCAGATCATATCGTCTTGTCTAAACAAACAGAAAAACCAACACGGCGTAGACCAGGCATACAGCCAGACCCCACCATAGATTCAAGCTGGCCAGCGCCAGCCAGGCCATGCAGATAAAAGCACTACCCAACAGAGATACGAATAGCCTATCTCCGCGAGTCGTTTCGAAGCGAAGGATGCCGACGCGGGGGGCGCCACCCGGGCTAAAGAATTCCCAGATGGACATGGTAACGAGTAGAGCGGCGATCACGGCAAAGAATATCGCAGTAGGCTGCGTCCACGCCATCCAAGAGAGATCCATCGATACCTTCTTTACTATAGATTTATTGATATTTGCGAGCTTTGAGCTTAGCAAAATTTTACTCTCACCCCAATTGTTTATATGCTGGCCGGATGCCAAGTAGCCCAGCCGATCAGCCCCGTCAAAGCAGTCTATTGCAAGCCATAATCTGCTTCGGTGGTGTCATTACGATTATCGCCGTCGGCTTGTTCCTCTTGGGCATAGGCCTGCACAGCCTGATGTTCCTCTGCCTGATCTGGGTTGGATTGCACGCACGCTACCTCGGACACGACTATGGGAGTATTCGCACTCTTATGGGCGAGGCCATAACGCGGGCCTTGCCCGCCATCTACATCTTTATTCTCATAGGCATGGTGATCGCTAGCTTCATGCACAGTGGTACTATCGCCACGCTGATGTATTTCGGCCTCGACTGGCTCTCGCCTTCGCTGTTTCTCGGTGTGGGCATGGTGCTTTGTGCTCTGATGTCTCTGGCCACTGGCACGTCCTGGGGAACGGTTGGCACCCTGGGCGTCGTCTTCATCGGGATCGGAGGTGCCATGGGCATACCGCTGCCTCTGGTTGCAGGCATGATAGTCTGCGGCGCGACGTTTGGTGACAAGATGTCGCCGATCTCGGACACAACTAATCTCGCGGCCATGAGCGCCGAGACCGATCTCTACCGCCACATCTATGCGATGCTCTTCACTACCGTCCCGTCGTTCGGTTTGGCGTTTATCTTATTTCTGGTGCTTGGCAGTAGTTATAGCGATAGCAGTTTCGCCGCAGTAGAGATTTCTAATATTCAAAGTGCGCTAGCTGCAAGCTATAGCATGTCACCACTGATTACCCTGATACCGCTTGTCGTGCTGGCAACACTCAGCATCCGCAAGGTGCCAGCAGAGATAACCATGTCTATCAGTGTGCTGGTCGCTGTTGTCATCGCTATCGTCTATCAGGGAAGCGGCAGCGTCTCGGTGCTCAACGCACTTTGGGAGAACTCCCGTGGTAACACCGGCATCGAAAACCTAGATGACTTGTTAGGACGTGGCGGCATCGCCAGCATGAGTTGGACCTTGATACTCGCCTTGATGGCATTGGCGCTAGGGGGCATTCTTCACGGAACCGGTATCCTGGCGACACTGCTGGCTGGCATCATCGAGCGCATTCAACACGTAGCGGCCCTGATCGCCACAACCATCTGTTCGGGTCTGATTGGAAATATGGCGATGGGCGAGGCGTATATCTCAATCATCCTAAACTGTCAGCTATTTCGAGAGAAATACGACCAATCGGGACTGGATAGGTCCATTCTATCGCGCTCGGTCGAAGAAGGCTCAACCCTAACCACTGGACTGATTCCATGGACCACGGCGGGTGCCTTCTATACCGCGACTCTGGGCGTACCGGTGCTCGATTACCTGCCTTACGCCTTCTTTAATTATTTCAACGCATTCGTATCGATAGGCTTCGCAATGTTGGGCATAGGTTTGCTACGACAGGTAAACAGCAATGCTGCCAGCAAAGCCGTACCCCCTTCTAGTTAAGTTTACTCCTGTAGACCTGACGTGCCTCTTCGAACTGCGCAAACACATGCGCCTTCTCCGACTCGGAGCGCCATCCCGGCCAGGCATCGGCCAGCTCTTGTAGCTTGTCGATCCAACGTATCGCATAGTCAACCGATTGCGGGTTCCGAATAGGCTGCTCCCCTACCTGAAACCAGATCGGATTGGTGAATGCCTGAGCATAGGCTACGTCTAAGGGGAATCGCTTATCTGCATCACCCTCAGTGCGCAGATGACACCAGCCGCTGCGCTCTATACTGTGATCGAAGGAGATATCCAGACTATTCGCATCACGGCGCAGAGGAAAAGTTTGCACTAGCTCGCCGTTGCATACCAGAGCCAGCTCCTCGAGCTCGGTAATAGAGCGCAGACGACCCGAGATCGTCACCTCGCCTCCGGTGGCGGGCAACTGCACAGTGTCTCCCGGAAGCGCCGTTCCTACCTGCATCTCTAATAAGGGGCCCGAACTCACAAACGCACGACCCCGCTTCAGACCCGTGAACCAGGCATCCATCGTCAGGCCCAGATTACCCGTATAGACATAGGTGCGGAACGAGCCAACTAACTTCGTGCGGTGTAAGGACGATATCGAATCCTCTCCCCCAGTCGCCGTGACGCGAAGACCGTTGTTCCATACCGCATACAGGGGGTGAAAGCCGGAAGTTGCAGAATCCGACCACTCCAGTGCGTCGGCGGTACCGAGGGCCGCATCCACCATGAATCCCTTGCCGCCACCGAGATTACCCTCGAGAGGGTCCTGCTCCCCCAGATAGGGGTGCACGTAGCCGGTTATGGCACCTTGGGCCTTGGCCTTGCGGAACATATCGGTGTTGCTTGGATAGAGGCTCTCGACCGCCGTGCCCTCATAGCCTGTCACGAAGGGCGAGATCAGATGCTCGCGCATGCCAAACATAAAGACGTGGCCATAGAACGGCGGCCTGTATTCCTGCCCCACCACTACTATCTGATCGGGTTCCGATATCGGGTGCTGCCCACCTCCGGGTACGAAGAATTGATAGTCAAGGATGCGGTTATCCTTGTTCGCCACCTGTTCGAGCACCAGGTCTTGATCTTCCGAGCGCGACATCATCATCAGATTTTCCAGCGTATTGTGCAGGTTGCCTCCGTAGTTCGCATGCACGTGAGTCGACGCGCTGTACCAGCCCTTCGCACCCATGTCCGTCATCTGTTCCAGCTCGACAGTGAGCTGAGCGACCTCGCCCTCTTCGATGTTTACCTCGACACTCTGTGGATAATGCTCGAAGCCCCTAACGACATTCAGACTGGTCTCGCCCACTGGAAGCGTAAGCTCGAACTCGCCACTGTTGTGGAATATCTGATCGCCGCGAGTACCTGCGCGGGCATAGGCATTGTTGGGCGTATAGAACTTACCATCTGCCGCCTCCAGATGTACTCGGTTATGCACAGCAGCGCCGCTGGCATCCACGACCCGAATTTTTAGGAATCCCATAGGACGTTTGAAATGTAACTCGCTCATCGCCACTCGGATTAACTTACCTCCATAAGTCTCAAGCAATTGAAGCTGAGGCAAGCCGCCTTCGTTGGAGATAAACGCAATCCACTCACCATCTGGCGACCAACGCGGATGAAAGGCATCATGCTGAAAGAACGTCATCTTATAGGGCTCACCGCCTTGCGTTGGCTGCACATAGAGGTTGTTGTACTGATCGGCCGAGCCGCTGGTAGAGGTATACACGAAACGGCGACCATCGATAGAGACGTCGGGTCGCGTGCGGTACAGCGTCTGCTCTGCCAGCACGGTAGTCGCCTGGAGTATCCCATCTTCAACCGCGGGCACCCTGAGCACGTTGCCCGATCCCAGCGGCACGTTTCTATTGGACACGATTAGCAACTCATCGCCACCAGGCAGCCACGCCGGCGTGATGTGCATATCGCCACTGCCGAAATACAGTCTATTGCTCCCGTATTCATTGTCACGGCTGACGGCAATTGGCGCACCCGCCCACTGTCCATCAACGATCGATCGGACATACACATTAAAATAGCCACTCGGATTCGTAGAGACATAGGCAATTTTACTGCCATCGGGTGAAAATACCGGGTCCGTGTAGACGGCCTGATCATCCGTAAGCCTATGAGATTCTCCAGTCTCGGTATTCAGTATCTCCAGCTGGATGCGCTGATGATCGTAGTCGGCGGTATAGACAATCCAGCGTCCATCGGGGGACCAATCCGGAGACGAGTGGTAGGCGTCGTTATAGGTGATCTCGTAGGCAGCACCGGTGTCAGGGTCGACCTTCCAAATACTTCCTTGCATGGCTACGGCGATCCACTGCCCATCAGGCGACCAGTCTGGGGCCCAGGGAGTCGCGCTCGGGGAAGGAGGAAAATAGAAGTTGTACATATAGTTTCCGCCGCTACGTGCGGCGGGGTAGAAGCGGGCCTGAGCCATCAACTCGACACTTAGGAAACTGGTCGCGATGAATAGAATCAGGGAGTAAAAACGAATCGGCTTCATAGTGTCGGGCTCCGAGCTGCAGGTATTGAGTCTTTAGATATTTATCTAAGCAAGACTATACCAATATTGAGGTACACGCATTAGTGAATGGGGTACTGGGCTTCGTTGAAGAATGATTCTTTCTAGCCGGGGCCGTTGGCCAGCGGCGTACTCACCACGAACGAGCCTGCGGCTCTGACTGTTCGTTGTGAGCACCCCACTACCCAACTTGATTCCTGAAAAAATCGCGATCTTTTCAAAACTGGCCGCTATCGCGATAGGAGCACGCGGGGATGGGGTGCTTTCATCCGAACAGTCAGAGCCGGAGGCTCGTGAGGAGGGAAGTACGCCATCGCCGTGGGCGGGAAAGTATAACGAGAAGAAGCTTAAACGCGACCCAGAGCAAACCCTTTGGCTATATGATTCCTAACAAAGTAGATAACCAAAGCCCCAGGAATAATTGTAAGAATACCCGCAGCCGCGAGTACGCCCCAATCCAGACCCGAGGCAGAAACAGTGCGCGTCATCACCGCGCTGATCGGCTTCGCATCGGTTACGGTGAGAGTACGCGCAATCAGCAGTTCAACCCAGGAGAACATGAAGCAGAAGAACGCAGCGACGCCTATTCCCGATGCGATAAGCGGCGTAAAAATCTTGGCGAAGAAACGCGGAAAAGAATAGCCATCGATATAGGCGGTCTCATCAATCTCCTTGGGCACGCCTGACATGAACCCTTCGAGAATCCACACCGCCAGAGGGACGTTGAATAGGCAATGGGCCAGTGCTACGGCTATATGCGTGTCGATGAGGCCGAAGGCCGAGTACAACTGAAAGAACGGCAGAACGAAGACCGCGGGAGGTGCCATGCGGTTGGTGAGAAGCCAGAAGAAGAGGTGCTTATCTCCCAGAAACCTGTAGCGAGAGAAGGCATAGGCCGCAGGCAGCGCAACACTGATGGCAATAACCATATTCATCAGCACGTAGGTGAGAGAGTTAATGTAACCGCTGTACCAGGAGGGATCGGTAAAGATCGTTATGTAGTTGTCCAGCGTGAAGTCCTGCGGCCATAGAGAAAACGTAGACAGAATCTCCTGGTTGGTCTTGAAGCTCATGTTCAACAGCCAGTACAGCGGCAGCATCAGGAAGACTATATAGGCCGTCAGGCCAGTGCGTTTTACCCTGCCCATGCTGCGTTCCGAAATCGCCATTACTTCGCGCTCCCGCCATTGGCTTGTTCGTCGTTGTCGTAGCTCGTCATGATTGTGTAGAACACCCAACATAGGAGCAGAATAATAAGAAAATAGATTAACGACATCGCCGCCGCTGGCCCAAGGTCGAACTGACCCACGGCCATTTGCACCAGATCGATAGATAGGAAAGTTGTTATGTTGCCTGGCCCGCCTCCGGTCACTACAAATGGCTCGGTATAGATCATGAAGGAATCCATGAAGCGCAGCAGTACCGCTATCAATAGGACTCTCTTTATCTTCGGCAACTGAATGAAGCGAAACACAGCCCAGCGGGATGCACCATCGATGCGTGCCGCCTGATAATACACTTCGGGTATGGATACTAAACCTGAATAGCACAGTAGTACGACTAGGGAGGTCCAGTGCCAGACATCCATGAGAATCAAAGTTATCCAGGCATCGAAGTTATTCTGCGTGTAGTTGTAGTCTATGCCGAGACTGGCGAGCCCGTGGCCCAGCAGCCCAATGTCCACTCTCCCAAACACCTGCCATATGGTTCCAACCACGTTCCAGGGAATCAGTAGGGGCAGGGCCATCAGCACCAGGCAGACGGAGACGCCCCAGCCGCGTTTCGGCATGGCCAGTGCGATCAGAATGCCTAGAGGTATTTCTATTGCAAGGATCAATGCCGAGAATGAGAGAGTTCTAAGTAGCGCATTGTGAAATCGTTCCGAGGCGAGCACCTCTTGAAACCACTCCGTGCCCACCCAGAAAAACTCGTTGTTTCCAAATGTGTCCTGCACCGAATAGTTGACCACAGTCATAAGCGGGATGATCGCGCTAATGGCAACCAGAATCAGCACCGGGAGCACCATCAGCCAGGCCTTATTGTTCTGCACCTTCGTGTTGCTCATGCCACCTCGTCTCCTCTACCACTGCCGACTCGGATGTCATCCGCGTAGAGGTTGCAATGCTGCGGGTCGAAATTTACGCGGGGGTTTTCGGGAACTGCCACTCCATCTCGCACCAAGGCGCTGACTTGCGCGCCCTCAATCTCGCCACGCACGACTACGTGCCGCCCCACATCTTCGAGCGAGGTGACTGTCAGCGGAATGCCTTCTGTCGATGACAACCTTATGTGTTCAGGTCGAATGCCTAGTTCGAAGCGGCTCGCAGCATTATCTATCGTCCCCTTCATTGAGATTCTATTGCCGGCAAACACCGCGTCAACGCCATCGATCTCGCAGGGCAACACATTCATACCGGGCGAGCCGATGAACTTGCCTACGAAGGTATGCTCAGGGGTCTCGAACAATTGTTGCGGAGTACCGATCTGTACCACCGCCCCTTCGTACATCACTATCACCTGATCGGCGAAGGTAAGTGCCTCCGTCTGATCATGAGTCACGTAGATCATAGTGTGCTGAAAACGCTGGTGAATTTTCTTCAGTTCGGTGCGCAGCTGCCACTTCAGGTGAGGATCGATAACGGTCAGCGGCTCGTCGAAGAGTATCGCCTGCACATCGGTTCGAACGAGCCCGCGGCCTAGGGATATTTTCTGTTTATCATCTGCGGTAAGCGAGCGTGCACGATCGTTGGCCCGGTGTTGCAGGTCCAGCATCTGCAGAGTTTCCGATACCCGTGCCTCGATCTCATGTTTCGCGATGCCTCGATTGCGCAGGGGAAAGGCAAGATTCTCGGCGACGGTCATGGTGTCGTAAACCACTGGAAACTGGAAAACCTGCGCAATATTTCTCTGTTCGGTTGTCAGATCAGTTACGTCGACATCGTCGAATAGCACTCTGCCCTCTGAAGGTCTGAGCAGTCCAGAGATGATATTCAACAGCGTCGTCTTACCACATCCCGATGGCCCCAACAAAGCGTAGGCACCACCGTCGCTCCAGCTCTGCTGCATACTCTGCAGCGCATAGTCCGGCGCGGAAGGATAACGATGTGCCAATGATTGAAGCTGTATGCTCGCCATAACTTATCCTGCGCTGCCTGATTCTGGATGCCAGTCTGCCAGCAGATCGTTGCTGTCGAACAGGAATAGATGTTGCGGCTCTATGAAGAAGTGTACTGTGCTTGCTACGGTAAAATCTTGTACATCGTGTAACAGAGCCACCCAGGGATACGTATCCATGGCAAAGTGCACGAAGGTCTCTGAACCGGTTATCTCTGTCACCGAAACATTACCAGTAACCTCGACATCGTGAGCGCTAAGCCGCTTGCGACTGAGGTGGTGAGGCCTCACAGCCAAGGTGTAGTCCCCATCGGGTAGTTGCGCGCCCGATACTTCGAGTTCTTGCCCGCTGCCCAGGAAAGATAACTGTCCCGCGACGCATTTTACCGCTGCAGTGTTTAGTGGCGGATCGGAAAATATCTTTGCCGCACGCAGGCTGGAGGGCACTCTGTAGAGGTCGAGGGTCGGACCAAACTGCTCGACTGAGCCCTGATGCAGACATGCGGTGTTTCCTCCTAGAACGAGGGCCTCCGTGGGCTCAGTAGTCGCGTAGACCAATACCGCGCCCATGGCTGCAAAAAGGGCCGGCAGCTCTGCACGTAATTCCTCACGCAGCTTGTAGTCCAGATTTGCCAGCGGCTCATCAAGCAATACGAGATCAGCCTTCTTAATCAGCGCCCTGGCCAGTGCGACTCTCTGCTGTTGTCCTCCGGAGAGCGTGTCTGGAGTACGCTGGAGCATCTCGGTCAACTGCAGTAATTCGGCTACTTCTGCAACTTGCCTGTGAATCTGACTTTTCTCAACTCGTGCCACTCGCAGCGGAGACGCAATATTCTCAAACACCGTCAGTGAGGGGTAGTTAATGAACTGTTGATACACCATCGCCACGTTGCGTTTCTGCACCGGTGTATTCAGTACTGAGACGCCATCAAACAAAAGCTCTCCACTGTTGGGTTTATCCAGCCCAGCCATGATGCGCATCAGGGAAGTCTTGCCGGCAAGCGTAGGGCCAAGCAAAATATTCAGTTCGCCGCGCTGCATGGTGAGAGAAACATCCTCGAGATAGGACTCGTTCTCCTGATGACGTGAAATATTTCGCAGCTCAAGCATTTAGAATTACCATACGCTAGTTTGCAGTAGTGGATTGCTGTATGTAATTGGCCAGCGACTCGCGTTCCACTTTGGAGAACTTTAATCCCAACTTGCTACGGCGCCAGAGGATATCTTCTGCCGATCTTGCCCATTCTTTCCTGCAAAGATAATCGACTTCCTTCTGGTAGAGGTTGTGTCCAAACTTCACACCAAGATCGCCAATGCACGATGCGTCGCCGAGAATTTCGAAACTGAGTGTGCCGTAGCTATTCAGCCAGCGATTTACCAGGTCCGGCCCCAGCCAGGCATAGTTCGAGACGAGTTTCTGAAATAGGTGCTCAGGCAAATCGAAATCACCGCCAGGCAATGTTGCGGTCGATGTCCACGCCTGTCCCATCTCGGGAAAAGTTGGTTTCAATTTTCTCATGACTTCTTCCGCTAGAATGCGATAGGTCGTCACCTTTCCACCGTAAACCGAGAGTATGGGATGTGGCTCGGATTCTAATTCCAGGTTGTAGTCACGGGACACCTTGCTGGCATTTACTTCTTCTTCGTCTATGAGTGGTCTAACACCTGCGAATGTATAGACAACATCTGAATGTAGAATGGATTTCTTGAAGTACAGGTTCACGATAGAAAGCAGATAGCTAATCTCTTCTTTGGAAATTTCGACTTTGTCCAGACTCTCCCGATGCTCCTGTTCCGTCGTTCCGATTAGGGTGTAATCCTGCAACCAGGGAATGACAAAAATTACTCTGCCGTCATGATGCTGCAGCATAAAAGCCTGGGAACCGGGATGCATTCGCGGCACTACGATGTGACTGCCCTTTACCAGCCGAATCTCATGCTCAGCCTTATGCTCGGTGAGCCGTTCCGACACTGAGGCAACCCAGGGTCCGGTCGCGTTAACAATGGCCCTGCAATCTATCTCGCGGTGGGTATCGCTGCCATGATCGTGAAGACTGACACGCCATCCGTTCTCCATGGCCTGCATACCCGTGCACTCTGTGTGCGTGAGAATTTTAGCTCCGCGCTGCTCTGCCTGCAGAGCATTCAACACCACCAGACGCGAGTCATCTACCTGTGCATCCCAATATTCAAAGCCTCGTGTGATCGCAGAATTAAGGGGTCCATCCGGGTCTATCTTAATGGAGCGAGAACCAGCGAAGCGCTTACGACTAGCCAGATTGTCATACAGGAACAGACCCGCCCGGATCAACCACGAACTACGGGAGTGCGGGAACTGCGGAATATGAAAGGCCAGCGGCTTGATGATATGCCCGGCCGCAGCGGTCAGGACTTCACGCTCCTGCAACGACTTGCGCACCAAGCCAAATTCGTAATACTCGAGATAGCGCAATCCACCATGAATCAGCTTGGTACTCCAAGATGATGTCGCCGAGGCGAGGTCAGCCTTTTCACATAGGACTACGTCCAATCCGCGACCGGAGGCATCGGCAGCAATGCCGACTCCATTGATGCCGCCACCGATAATTAAGAGATCATGCATAGAATGTACAGCTCATACTCCCGGCCTGGGGAGTGGTTTAATCTTACCCACGATTTGGGCAGTTAGTGTAACATGGGAAGCCATTTTTGCTACGTTGAAGGCTCGCTCTGCCTAGGCAGAGCCACACTCAAAAGAACTCAAACGTCCGTAGGTTACCCAAAGAAAAAAACCATGAGATTAGGGTTATGAACAATTGTATTCTCGCCATCGATCAGGGCACGACGAGTAGTCGTGCCCTGTTATTCGATGCCAACGGCAATAAACTTTCTGTTGGCCAGAAAGAATTTGCTCAGCACTTCCCAAACAATGGCTGGGTAGAACACGACGCGATGGATATCTGGCAGACGACGATCGCCAGTTGCCAATCCGCCATAAAGTCGGCGGCCGTCCAGGCCGAGCAGATTCGCGCAATCGGCATAACCAATCAACGCGAGACCACCATCGTCTGGGACAGAAAAACCGGAGTTCCCATCTACAATGCGATCGTCTGGCAAGACCGACGCACCAGCGACTACTGTGACGACTTGAGAGAGCAGGGCCTGGAAGAAACCATTCAGACGAAGACCGGGCTCCTGTGCGACTCCTATTTCTCCGCCAGCAAGATTCGCTGGATCCTCGAGAACGTAGCAGATGCACGGCAGCGGGCAGACAGGGGTGAACTTGCCTTCGGCACCGTCGATTGCTTTCTTCTCTGGCAGTTAACAATGGGTCGCAGCCACCGCACCGATGCTACGAATGCATCCAGAACACAACTATTCAATATCCATACCCAACAATGGGACGAGGAACTACTCGAGATATTCGACATTCCTGCCTCCATGCTACCCACAGTAGAGGATTGCGCGGCGGAATTTGGCGAATGTGATTCCAGCCATCTGGGGGCAGCAATACCCATAACAGGAATAATCGGCGATCAGCAGTCCGCCGCCTTCGGTCAGTGCTGTTTCTCGAGCGGCATGGCCAAGAGCACCTATGGTACCGGTTGCTTTCTATTGCTCAATACCGGTAAAGAAGTCGTTGCTTCCCGGAACCGACTCCTTAGCACAGTGGCGTTCCGCCTTAAGGGTGAAACCAGCTATGCCGTCGAAGGCAGCATTTTCATGGCCGGCGCTACCATGCAATGGATACGCGATGGCTTAAAACTCATTCAACACGCCAGCGAATCTGAGGCTATCGCAAAACAGGTGAGCGACGAGTTGAGTGTCTATCTAGTGCCTGCCTTCACAGGATTGGGGGCGCCCTATTGGGATGCAGAAGCTCGGGGCGCCCTGTTCGGATTAACTCGTGATAGCGGACTCAACGAGGTTGTGACTGCCGCCCTGCTCGCTGTGTGCTATCAAAGCAAGGACTTGTTGCTAGCTATAGAAGCGGATGGGGGTTCGATTACGAGCTTACGCGTCGATGGCGGAATGACTAGCAATGATTATTTGATGCAGAAGCTTTCAGATCTACTGAATGTCGAGGTGCTAAGACCAGAACTGACTGAGGCGACCGCCCTTGGTGCCGCCTATGTCGCCGGACTGCAGGCCGGACTCTTCGCATCACTGGATGAGATCGGCGAGAAGTGGCGGCTCGATCAGCGCTTTGAGCCAGGCAAGGACGATGCCTGGCGGGAGAAGCGCTACGCCGGCTGGCTAGACGCCGTTTCCAGAACCACAACCTCCTATAATAAGGATAAAGATTAATGGAGCTTCACCTATTTCGCCACGGAGAGACAAACTGGAACAGAGAACGACGTGTTCAGGGACAGAGCGAATCCCATCTTACGGAGCTGGGTATTCAGCAAGCTACAGAGCTAGGTCACCGAATCAGAGAAATCCCATTCGACAGAATCTATTGCAGTAGCAGCCTGCGTACCCGGCAAACCGCAGAGCATGCTTTTCCCAATGCCGAAGGCGACATTGTCTATCAAGATGCGTTACGCGAGATTTTTCTTGGCCCCTGGGAAGGACAATTGTACGAGGACCTCGAGATGAGTGATCCAGACTCACATAGGCACTTCTGGCAGCAGCCCCATCTTTTTCGAGTCGAAGGCGCGGAAGACTTCTTCAAGCTACAGCTGCGAGCCATCGATGCCATCGCACAGATTGAGTCGACTCATCGAAGCGGCGCTGCTGGCGACACCAAGATTGCCTTGGTGAGTCACGGCGCGCTGATAAAATCTTTTCTTTGTCACGTCGAAGGTCGTAGTATGGAGCAATTCTGGGCGCCCCCTCGAATGCATAATTGTGCCCACAGCATCGTAAAATTTAGCTCAAATGATGACACTAGCAATGCCAGTATAGTGTTATACGCCGATCAGCCAGCCAGTGAGGAGTATCTATGAATACCGAAATAACAGATCCAGCGACATCTAAATTCAGGACCTGGCTGAAGGTCGGTGGCCTGGCCAGCCTGATTATAGGGCTCGGGCTGGGGATTCTAACTCTCGCCTCCGCCGCCGGCATTTGGATAGGCCTTTGGGATTTCCGGCGCGGGTTTTCGCTGCTGGGCGCTGCCAATCAATACGGACAGTGGCTAGCCTGGCTTTGCGCACTGCTCCTGGTCGCTACGGCTATCGGTAGCCAGCTTTTCAATGTGAAGAATGCTGGCAAATTTATAGGCTTTGCCGCTCTCGGCGCCCTTCTCGCATGGACCGCCTACCTGATTCCCGAGAGCTTTCGACCCGGCGAAGGCGTGAACTATCCGCCGATACACGACATCTCCACAAATCGCATTAACCCGCCCTCATTTGTCGCTGTGGTGCCCCTGCGAGCAGATGCACCGAACACACTTGTCTACGGTGGCTCG
>CAXBLN010000065.1:0-18375 GCA_963976555.1 uncultured Gammaproteobacteria bacterium | reverse complement strand
AATCGCACCGATCTTGCCTGCACCCAGTAATAGAATCTTCTTCATCACACTCTCCTGCTATCAGAATTGATAGTTTGAGTGTACGGCTACTACTTGTCAGAATGAATAATCTAATATACCGTTATACGAGTTTTAACCTAACAAATTGGCGGACTATCCATCATTATGTCAAATATGCTTGATGCCAACGACAAAGCCCTGCTGGCACTGCTAAGCGCTAACAGCCGTGAGTCCACCGCGGAGCTGGCGCGCAAGCTGGAGCTGTCGCGCTCGACGGTGAAGGACCGCATGCAGCGACTGGAGAGGCAGGGCGTCATCAGTGGCTACACGATTCGCTACAACGAGGACTATGCCAGCGGTCAGATTCGGGCGCAGGTCATGATCAGCTATGACCCAAAACTCGCGAGTCAGATAGTGCGGCAGTTGCGTCAGTTGCCGGCGATCAAGGCAGTCCATGCTGTGAATGGCATCTACGATATGATCGCGCTGGTCAGTGCCGATTCCACCCTGGATCTCGACAAGACACTAGATCAGATTGGCACCATGGACGGGATTGAGAAAACTGTGTCTTCGATAATCTTGTCTACGAAGTTTGAGCGTTGAGGAAGAGTGAAACCGAGTGTAGTGTCGCCCTCCTGCTGAGTGATTGCGCCACAGCTTGTTCTGTCTTCTATCGGTGGTCAAGGGTCCGGTAGTATTCGAAAGTAATGAAGCTTGCCGCTTATACCAGCGTCAGTTTTCCGGTGAGAAGGTTCGCGATGGGAACTGATGAGTATGAAAAAGTTATTCCCCTTTCCATTGGATCAAAAAGTGAAACTGTAAACGCAGGGAGTCTTATTAGATTGAGAGGAAATGAACGGTGCTTCGATGAAACTACAATTGCCACTGATTCTTCGGGCGTTTCCTGATCCTCCAATGTATTCGTAGACTTACATGGGTATAGTCTTTACTCTGCCTAGATACTCATCGAGGCGCGATATTCATGAAGTTTACTAGACCGGATATCAAAGCCCTGAGTTTGAGTGTCTGCGTGTTGTTTCTGGTTTCCTGCGGGGGCCAAACATCAGCGCAGAATGACAACGCTATCTCTCCCGTATGGATTATCAAAGATGCTCTCGTTTATGACGGATTAGGCAATATTCCCATTCGCGCCGATGTGCGCATAGCGAACGGCATCATAGCGGGAATCGGTAATTTCACTGCCGAGACCGGTGAAAATATTTGGCAGGCGAATGGCCTGGCGCTGTCTCCCGGTTTCATCGATCCCCATAGTCATCACGACACAAAGCTAATGCAGCAACTCGCCCCGCCAAGCGCGCTCGGGCAAGGTATCACAACAATTGTTAGCGGCCTCGACGGTGGTGCGTCGTCATTCGGTGCTCCGTTTGTCTCTATCGCGCACAATTTTTCCTTGTTCGAAGAAAACCCTGCAGCAATAAATCTCGCCTATTTCGCACCCCATGACAGCTACCGTGAAATCGTAATGGGAGAGGATTTTAGGCGCGCAGCAAATGCAGAAGAATTGGAGCAGATGACGCAGATGCTGCGTCGCGATCTCGAGGCAGGCGCGTTAGGCTTGTCGACGGGTTTGGAATACGAGCCATCATTGTATTCACTAACAGAGGAAGTAATCGAGTTGGCCCTCGTTGCAGCGGAGTACGGAGGTAAATATTCGAGTCACATCAGAAGTGAAGACATCAAGGTGAACGAGGCGATTGATGAAGTGCTTGCTATCGCGCGCGGCGCAAACATCTCCGCTAATATTAGCCATATTAAGCTTGCGATGTATGCACAGCACGGCAATGCGGCGAGCGTGTTGGAGAAGCTGGATAGAGCCCGCGAAGAGGGCCTGGATATAACGGCTGATATCTATCCCTATGATGGTTGGAAGGCACCCATGGCCATTCTGATGCCAGAGCGCAACTACTCGGACCGGGCAGCGGCTGAATTTGGCTTGAGCTCTATAGCGGCGCCATCGAGCATTACCATTTCCGATTACGAGGGTGAGCCTTCCTTCATCGGAAAAACATTGCAGGAACTGGCTGACGAAAAGAATATGGACCCTGTTGATTTGATGATGCAACTGCTGCAAAGAGCCGAGAAGGATTATCTGAATGAGCGCGTCATAGGTCGAAATATAGGCCGAGAAGACATAGAGACCTTCATGAAGTGGCCTTTCACTGCGATTACTACCGATGGCGGTATCGATGATAGCCACCCCAGAGGGCAGGGTACCTACGCACGAGTGCTGGCGACTTATGTGAGGGGCAACCAGGTACTGACGCTCGCCGAAGCCATCAGAAAGATGACCAGCCTACCAGCGCGTAATCTCGGCATCACCGACCGCGGCATACTTAAGCAGGGGCTTGCGGCAGATCTCGTGTTGTTTGACCCAAGCACGGTGCAAGACCACGCAAGCTTCGAAAATTCACTGCAGTACTCCACTGGTATCGATGCGGTGTGGGTAAATGGAGAGCTTGTGTGGGATAAAGGAAGCGTTACTAGCGCGCGACCTGGTCGAGTCATTCGTCGACCGAATACTGACCATGACTAGTTCTCTTTCAAGACTAAGGTTGTAAGCAGATGAAAGCCCGACCCACCATGTTGCACAGTGTCATTCTACTTCTCACCTCAATGTTGTTTGGCTTGTGTAGTGCAAGCGCTCAGCTTGCCACGCTCGGCGATGCCAGCTTTGTCACTTACCCGCAGCCTCTCCTTAGACACGTAGAGAGTTGGCGAAATCAGCAGTCAGCCGAGGCGCAAAGACCGAGCACCTACATAGAAATAGACCAGCTGGCATTCTATGACAATATACGACTCGTCAAGACTCGCATCCTGGATGACGCCACTCGATTGATGGTCGTCATAAAGTCCGATGCCTACGGTCATGGTTTGGAACTACTCGGCAACGTAGCCGAAATAGCCGGAGCTGACTATTTTGGAATCACCGAAAATAGCTCGATAGTGACAATGCGAAGCATGGGCCTGGAGACGCCAATCCTGCGGCTGCGTCTGGCGAGCAATGCGGAGCTGGAGGCAGTGCATTTGAATCCTGATGTGTATGGCAGCGTTGAGGAGATGGTCGGCAATCTGCAGATGGTTCAGCTTCTCTCGAGCATAGGCGAGCGCCAAGGGCAACGAATCAAGATTCATGTGAATCTAAATACGGGTGGCATGTCCAGAAACGGTTTTGATATGAATGTTCCGGAAATACGGGAGCAGATGCTCACTTTACTAAAGCTCACAGGTATCGAGGTTGCGGGGATCATGACGCATTTTCCCAATGCCGATGCCGATGATATCGGAGAAACCCGCACCGCGCTGGCAAATTTTGAAGAACAGGCTAGTTGGATCATTGAAAACGGGGGCTTGATAAGAGGTGATATCCTTCTCCATGCAGCAAACACCTCTGCGACCCTGCGCTTGCCAGAGTCTCATCTGGATATGGTTCGTGTCGGCTCATTGGTTTTCGGCGAGAGGCTCGAAGTCGAAGCGCCGGAAGCGCTCGAGCAATTGATGTCGGTCTACTCCCGGGTGGGACAGATTAACTTCTATCCGCGGGGAAGCTCTGTGGGTTATGGCGGCAGCTATACATTGCAGCGGGACAGCTTTCTGGCCAATATTCCCATAGGTAAGAACAACGGGATTCCTCGAGATCTGGTAGAGGTGCTAATCGGCGGTAACAGATACCCGACGGTCGGAAGCATGTCGATGAACACCACCATGATTGATATTACAGATGGTCGTGACGGTATTGCGTCAGGAGATCGAGTGGTTATTTTCGGACGCCAGGCTCAGGACGAGATTCGAGTCGAGGAGCATTGGCGATCATTAATCTCTGATATCCATAGCTATATGGGTCAGCTGAATCAGAGGGCCAGATACTCCACGCCCTAATGATTTGTTATAGGCTTGCTTAGGATCTAGAAGTTTCCGGTAACCTTGAAGCTGAGTTCTACGCCGGTGCTCGTGCACTGTCCCTCAATCTCTTCCAGAATATTGTCAGCGATACGACCGACAAATCGCGTTCGGCGTCGACAGCGAACATTGTTGCTGAAGTTCTGAACATCGACACGATAGGTCAGGCCGCGTGTGTCTACGTATTCGGCGAACAGGTTATAGCGTGGGTCGCCAACTTCAAACTCTATATCGTCCACGTCGTAGCGGAACAGACCACCATCGACCCGATCGAAGTTTTGTAATCCCCAGTTCACTCGCCACTGGGGAATGTCGTGGCGCATTGTTAGCCTCCACTGCCCGCGCATATGGGACTGGAAACGCCGCTCCACGCCGAGAAACGGATCAGTAACCTGGGAATCCTGCACAATGAATGAGGGCGAAACGAGGAGATTGGGTAGTCCGATCATGCCCATACGGATGCTAGCGTTCAGATCGAGTCCATATTCCCTGCCATCGCCAATATTTCCGTTCGCAGATTGCAGGCTGTCGTCCGAGGGTGAGACATCGACGCGGTCGATTACGTCTTGATGGTCGGCGTAGAAAAGTTCAGCGCTCATAACCCCGACATCGTTAGGTAAGCGATATTCGGTTCTAAAGGTGTATCGCCACTGAGTCTGCTGACGCAGACCAGCGTTGCCGGATACGAGGTTGCGATCGTTGTCTTGTTCGTCATTCGAGGCAACGAAGTCGGCAAAATTAAGTTGGTTGACGAGGCGCTCGGCGGTGCCGCGAAGCTGTAGCATGGGGGTCAGGTCGTAACGTAAATCCACCTTCGGTTTGATGAATTCGAAATTCCGCGTTCGGGTTACATCGCCAGTCTGAGAAATCTCCGAGGACTCAAAGACTAGCGTAGACTCCAGAGACATCTTTGGGCTGATCGTCCAGTTATGAATGAGGAACGGTTCATAGCGAATCTCTTCGACACGTGAATTCGCGTTCGAGACATTCTGTGGTACCAGGCCGCCTACTGTCGCGGAAGGTGTGCCCGTAGAGCTCGCCAAGCCCAGCACCAGGCCTGAGTCAAGGATGGTCTGGGCCCCTTCAACACCGAACTCTATATTCTGCTCAGAGAACAAATCCATAGTATAGGAGCCGCGCAAAATTCGCTCCTGAATGATCCTGTCGTTGTTGAGGAACAAGTTATTCTCGAATACGCCGCTATCCTCTAGCTGAAATCGTTCCCGGGTAGAGTTTTGATTGTTCTGATTAGCGATTCCCAGCAGTTTAAAGCGCGAGCCGCTGGCGAGGGTTAATTCGTAGTCGCCACCCACTTCCCAGTTGTCTCGATCCGAGGGGTTGTCTTCTCTCTCGTTGGTAAGTGTGTTTGGCGTGGTGCGCAAATTGTTGGTGATGCGAGTTACCAGGGTAGGGGAATCCTGCACCGCATACAGCGCGTTAACGCGCGCACTGCTGTTCGGTGAGAAATTGTAGCCAAGATTCATACTGATTTCGTTATTTTCACTATCATTAATTCTGTGTTCGGAAATAACATCGTTGCGAGCGAAATCGGCCAAGATGCTGCGTTCGTGAGTGACGGAATGGCTATAGCGCGGGTTGCTGCGCAGGGTGAACAGGTAATTAAATTCGCCGCTCTGTCCGCTTAGTGCAACGGAGCCGGCGGGTATGAATTCGCCATCCTGAGCCATAGTGGCACTCGCGTCCCAGGAAACACTCTGGGATGCCAGTGCTTCGAATAACACGACATTGATGACTTGACCGCTGCCGCGCACATCCAGTTCGCCGGACGTGCCGCGAATGATCTGTATCTCCTGCACCTGATCGACTGCGATTCGGCGCAGTAAATCGCCGGCCTGATTGTTCTTGCCGGCGGTGCGTTTGCCGTCGATTAGAATTTCCGTGCCGCCGCTACCACTGCCTAGCCCGCGGCCGCCTGCTGTAGGATTTCCCCCGCCTGGACCACCGGGGCCGCCCGTATTGGCTTGGCCGGGGATGCGGTCAAGCATGTCCTGAGCCGTGCGTGGCCCCCACTGGACAAAATAGCTGGCGGGATAAATCACGGTAGAGTCGTCGCCGGTAGCATCCTGAGCCGAAGTTGCCGGTACTAGCGCATAGGAGAGAACCAGGGCCAATTGCAGCTTAGTAGCCAGTAGGGCTAGCTGATTCCAGGAAAGAGTGGGGAAGCGCATAGTTTGGTTCCATAGCTGCACCCCTGTCTCCAGGGGCGATTGAATGCAGAAAAGGGGGGGATTGTACCGCCAAGCCAAGGAAAGCGCCTGTGTCTGTTACAAAGTGTTATTAATTGAAAGTCATCGCTTCTAACGTCCTGTTCCGCTTTCTCCGTAATTTTCGAGTGCTCTGTCCCAAGGCCAGCACAATACGCGATCTTTCTACTCGATTATTGATCTGTGACTACACGAACACTCATTGTAGGGGGCTCCATTATCGAATACAGAGTTAAGTATTGCTGCAGGCTACCTTCAATATTTTTGGAAACATCTGCGTAGATGAAAGCATCATGACTGGAAGTGACAAGGCAAGCAGAGCATCGCCAAGGGCAATGCCATGGAGTTCGTTTCTACGCGGGTATCTTGGCCAAGATTGCAAATGAAGAGGGGCTAATGCCATTCGACCGCTCTGGTGTCGCTGCGATGACCGAGCACGGCGCGCGGGTTGCAGGTGAGAACAAGAAACTCACAATGCGATTCGGGCGTCTGGCAGGTGTGGCGAGAGAGGCTAACCACATTGCTATGAAGGATGGTCGCTCGGTCGTGGCGCTCGAGTCAGCTACTCGCGCGCAGTTTCTTTATGTGTTTATTGCAAGATGATGGGCGCAACATAGTTATTATGCTTCCGTGGTTGAAGAACTGCGCTCATATCAAGCCATTCTAATTAGCCAAGGGGTCAGGTCGCAGCTGAAAGTGATAGACCTTGCTCGTGGTGTTGGCTCCAGTCTCCATGTGGAAGGGCGCGCGACTGGATATAGTGGCCCACAGCCCTCTTCCATGCCAGCCAGCATCGGGATCATCGATGCGACCGTCAAGCCACTTCGTGTAGAAACCCAAGGGGTAGGGCACCGTCAAGCGTACCCATTCACCATCATTGAGAACGAGCAAGCTTCCGGACTGATTGCCAGTATTTATCGGAGTGTTAGGCCCTAGTCCCAGCGTGTCGAATTGATCCACCCAAGTGTAGTAGCTGCCTTCGGAACTACCCGACTGCTGAATGTTCTTGAACTGTGGCAAGGGTTCGGCAATGAAGCTCCAGCCTTCGGGGCAGTGCTGGCCGGTGGCGGTGGGACCGTTGAGAGGCCCGCGGCACAGGCTGCGATCGAAGCGCCCCATGTGCCCGCTGGCCAGAGCCACCCAGGCAACTCCGTTGCGGTCTATATCCATGCCCCGGGGCGAGAAACCCTCGATGGCGCTGCCATCTGCATTCAGCGGCAATTCGTAGTACTCGGTCAATGCGGTAGTGCTGGGGTCGGCTCCGGGCATCACGCGCACGATCGCGCCGGGATAGCTGAGATTGGATCCCCACACAGAACCATCTGCCGCCGGGGCGACGGCATAGAGGCCAGAGTTGATGCGTTTGTCGAGACTCGGATCTAAAGCTGCATCCGGTTCCACGTAGTCGTCGCGACGGCCGTTGCCGTTAGTATCCAGAATAAATGGTGTCCAGCCCTGGGCTGCGACAGCGTCACCAGTCTCTAAAAGTTCGCGGGTATTGAGCCAGCCTACCGCGGTGCCACCGCCGCTGGTCCAGAGTGTATTGTCTGCATCTTCGGCAAACATCAGGTGGTGGGTGCCGAAGCAGGTATTGATAGGCGTGTAGTTGTCAGTGCGCGGATTGTAGACGCCAAGGTGGCGACCGGAGCGTCCCAACGGAAACGCCATTGCAGAAGGGTGATCAGAGCCTTCCTGGCAGAAAGCCGGCACATTGCCAGGGTCGCGGGCCCGAGAGGTAATCCAAACCCGTCCCTCGCTGTCCATCATCGGGTTGTGCACGGTAGTAGCCGCATCCCAAATCTCCTCGTCGCCCCAGTAGGGTGAGGTGGCCATGGCCGGCTGTGGTGCTCCGCCGTAATTTGGGTCTTCAGGAAAGACAGGTATCTGGTCAGTGCTATGGTTAGTCGGATCGAGTACCGGTAAATAGTCGGCGCTATTTTCCAGAGCGCCATAAATCTTGCCATAGGCGTTCACCGTCGGGTCGCGGCGGTCGGTGGTAACCAAGTCGTGCAGATAGGCGGTGGGGTCAGCCCAGTCCCATTGTGTGATGACTACGTTGCGTTCCAGGCCCTGGGGTCTTGTTGGTACTGGCGGCAACTCACCGGCGGCGATGCGGTCGGTCCAGTCGGCGTACATCTCAAGCGTGCGGCGATCCCCCATGCCGGCCAATGTTCGGGTCATGAAGGCGCCCGCCTGCCCCGAGCGCACCCGTCGATTCCAGGCATCGAAACTGGTTTCCATGTTCGAAAACATTTCCGGAATCATGCGGGTAGCGGCGTTGCCCATCTGGTGACAGACCACGCAGCCGCCATTGGTTACGCGGCGAATATAATCATCCTGAGTCAGCACGCCTACACCAATGCCATTGCCATCGGGCCCGGTGCCCGGGAACTCATGGGCTTCGGGTATTTCGAGCATGGAATACCAAAAGCCTGCCGGATAGTATTCAGCCGCCGCGGCGGCATCGGGTGCGATCTCGGCAATGAGGTCGAGGCTCTGCCCTGGTGTCGCATTGCTACGTGGCGAATCCACCAAACCATAGCCGCGCACCCAGACCTCAAAATTGGCATCGGGCAGATCTGGAATCAAATAACGCCCCTCGTCATCGGTGACCACGGTTTTGGAATACAGAGTCGCCAAGTCGTGGGTTTCGGCGATTACCCAGACACCAGCCTCTGGGCCATTGCTGCTGATTACACTGCCCGCAATGTCGTTGCTGATGACGCCAGTGGCGTTGGCAGGTCGCGGATTACTCTCATCCACGGAGGCAGTCTGATTAGTAGTTGCAGAGTCACCGCAGCTAATAAGAAGCAGCGCTAGAAAAGGGAGAGATAGAGTTCGAATTGAGTGCATGATGTACCCTTTGTAGTTAGTGGGACATAGGACAACTCAGCTACTTTACAAGGTAGGGGACTAAGGTAAAAGGGGTAATAGGCGTAAAACAGAGGAGGAGAGGAGAAAGGAAGGAGAAAGAAGGGAGAAAGAAAGGGGAACATTGCATCCAGCACGGGGCTACTTCCCAGAAATTTTCCTGAAAGAAGCACAGCTCATGCATTGGATTTATAGAACCGGATACTCATCTACTCTATGATAGGCTCGTCCGTCTTCCAAGCTTTCAAAGCCTTTCACGAATGCGTCGTCTAAATTAGCCTTTCTAAGGGGGTGAAGAATTACTGCGGCGGGAAATATAAGCCCAGAAAGTTAAAATCAGCTCTGCTATGGTCAGGGGACATTCCCAGCAACGGTAAATTGAATCACAATGATCGAAGAAAAATCTAGCGCGTTCAGGGCACGGCTTCTAGGCGTGGCAGGCAACTCGATTATCATGGACGTATTGGATGGCAGCCTGAGAAGCTCGGATGAGCTGGTATTCTGCAGCAGTTCAGAGCGGCGAAAGGTCATCGGCGTGCAGACACACGATGGTCATACTAAAGCCGAATTAGACTCTCCTATTGACGCGCAAGTCGGCGATATTGTTGCGGGCTCACTAGATCGGCCCGAATATGTCGATCAGTTTGAAGCGAAAATTTTCTGGATGTCTGAACAGGCAATGTTGCCTGGACGCGGTTACTCACTATGCTGTGCGGGGCAGTCAGTTGACGCAAGCATTAGCAAGCTCAAATATAGAGTGGAAGAAAAAAGCGGCAAGCAACTCGCCGCCAACAGCATATCCAAAAACGAAACGTTCATCGGCAATCTTTCTCTCAGTCACAGCATCGCATTCGATCCCATAAGTAGACGCCTTAAAACTTCACTGTTTGAGCTTAGAAGCAGTGATTCCAAAATACTTGCGAAAGGGGAAATACGGCATAGCCTGAGACGAGCCACTAACGTTCACTGGCAGGCACTTGCGGTAGGAAAAACTGCAAGGGCAGAGCTTAAGAATCAAACCCCCAGGATTATTTGGCTTACCGGCCTTTCCGCATCCGGCAAATCTACCATCGCCAACATTATCGAGAAGAAATTAATGGTCTTGGGCAAACATGCTTATTTGCTAGACGGCGACAATGTGCGCCACGGTCTCAATAAGGATTTGGGATTCACCGCTGTGGACCGAATCGAAAACATTCGCCGAGTCGCTGAGACTAGCAAGCTGATGCTTGATGCTGGACTAATTGTTATTGCCAGTTTTATTTCGCCGTTTAGAGCAGAGCGCCAAATGGCCCGCTCTCTCTTTGAGAAGGGTGAGTTCATCGAAGTTCATATCGATGCCAGCCTGGCTGTATGTGAGGAACGCGACCCTAAAGGACTCTATAAAAAGGTTCGACAGGGAGCTATACAAAATTTTACTGGCTTTGATAGTCCTTACGATGTACCCGAGAATCCAGAGATTCGGATTGATACCGAAACAACATCGGCAGAAGATGCCGCTACCAAGATCATCGAATATTTATAGAAACGAGAGCAATCTCCAGTGCACTTTCCTTTTTCATCGCAAATTCTGGCAAGAAGCGGCAAACGACGAATTCATTCCCTTAGCCACAAGCCTGCGATGGATTTGGCCCTGCTCCTATTCCGAAACCCTGGCAGCTATATTCCTTAATACGATCAATGCAGAACGACGGCTGCTAGGCCTTCGCGTGCAGAAACTGCATATGCATCTCAAACTGAGCCAGTAGATCGTTAGTCAGTTGCTCGATCGTATAGCCTGCTACGTCGTAGTTCTGTGGGCCCTCGATGAGATGCACCTCGGCGCGCCAATAGGTCTTTTCCTGATCCCGCTTAGGTAGCTCTGGGAACGCCACCGAAGGTATAGAGTACTCACGTAAACGAATCTCATACTTAAACGCCGTGTTCATGCCGTGGTTCACCGTCAATCTTATCCAGGCCTTGCTCTCTTCGATTGTGGATTGCAGCATGGACTTATCGACCTGCAGGGAGACCGCTTCCATGGCAGGTCTAACCGTGCTGTCGAGAAAAGCGCGAACGTCTTGCTGGCAATGCTCGCCAATTAGAGCCCGTAGACGCTGCTGCCAGTGCTTTGCTGAGGTCGACTGCGCCACTCCGGGAATAGGCAGTGGGCGATAAGGGCGCCTGATTGTTTCATTCTGCAGTCCCTTGTAGAGTCCGAAGCACATTAGTAGCATCACGAAGGCGAAGGGCAGCGCGCTGCTGATTGCCGCAGCCTGCAGTGCCGACAGGCCTCCCGCTAGCAGAAGCGCAGCGGCTACAGCGCCCTCGGTAACGGCCCAGAAAATTCTCTGCCACACCGGTGGGTCTTCGTTGCCGCCAGAGGTAATAATGTCGATCACCAGAGAGCCGGAATCCGATGAGGTGACGAAGAAAGTAATGATCAAGAGAGTAGCCACCAGAGACATCATGGTAGACCAGGGTAGCTGCTCCAACATCATGAACAGAGCTGTCGGCGAATCTACTAATGCCGCGGTCACTAAATCGGCTCCGTTTCCGGCCAGCTCCATCGTTAATGCGGTGTTGCCAAAAAGACTGAGCCACAAGAAAGTAAAACCTGCAGGCACTAGCAAAACACCAATGATGAATTCGCGAATGGTTCGTCCGCGAGAGATGCGCGCGATGAACATGCCGACGAACGGCGACCAGGATATCCACCAGGCCCAGTAAAACAGTGTCCAGTCACCCATCCATTCGATCGGTTCGTAGGCATACAGGTTGAAAGTCATATCAACCATGCTGGATAAGTAGCCGCCCACGTTCTGCATCAGCGCACTCAGCAGAGTTGCCGTAGGCCCCGCCACCAGTATGAAAATCAGCATCACCAGCGCGAGCAAGAGATTCAGCTCACTGATGCGGCGAATACCTGCATCCAGGCCGGCAACCACCGAGATCGTCGCCATGCCGGTGATGAAGACAATCAATAGTATTTGTACGTAGGTGGATACTTCGACATCGAACAGGAAATTCAACCCAGCGTTAACCTGCATCACCCCCAGCCCCAATGAAGTGGCGACGCCGAACATCGTGCCTAACACGGCGAAAATATCGACGGCATGACCGATGGGGCCGTAGATGCGATCTCCGATTAGGGGGTACAGTGCCGACCTCACCGATAGAGGCAGGCCGTGACGGAAGGAGAAGTAAGCCAGGGAAAGACCGACGACGATGTATACCGACCATGCTTGCAGGCCCCAGTGAAAGAAGGTTATCTCCATCGCGCGATTCGCCGCTTCCGCCGTGCCGCCAATGCTGGCTGGAGGTTGTGCGAAATGGGTAAGCGGCTCGGAGACTCCGAAAAAAAGAAGCCCTATACCCATGCCGGCACTAAACAACATCGCAAACCAACTTACGTAGCTGTAGTCAGGCTCGGAGTCGTCGGGCCCTAATTTGATGTTGGCGAAGCGACTGAAGGCGAGATAGATCACAAAGCCAAAGAAGAAAGCAATAGATGCCATGTAGAACCAACCAAAATTGGTCACAAGCCACAGCTGAGTAGCATTGAATGTCACCGCCGCGTGCTCGCTGAACCCCGCGCCATAGATGCAGACCAGCAGAATTAATCCTGCTGAAATGAAGAATACCGGCCGGCAGATAGTGTCGGTAATTTTAGTTTCGGGTTCGGGTTTGGTTTCCGGGATAGCTTTATTCATAGGTGCCTGGTCTCTATCAGTGCTCAGAAAGCTGTTGTTCTGCGACTTCGTCATTGCCCGTTGATAGCGCTACCAATTCAGGGCCCAGCGATTTTTTAAGTGGCTCGAGCTGGTCGCTGTATTTTCTCCACTGCCCCACGCCGGCGCGATTCACAGGTTGCCGTACTTGTTCCGAGCTAGGAGTCCTGACGTTGCGTTTTGTGCGGTGGAAATCGAGGCAGGCTTGTTCGAACGGCAGGCCACAGAATTCGAGCATCTTCCGCACCTGACCCGCCAGATCATCGATTAAGTCTTCGTTATTAATTCGAAGTACAAAACCTGGGAGCACTTCGTCCCAGTGCTCCATCAGTTTGATGTAGTCTCGGTAATACTGACCTATATCCGCTAGGGAGTAGCTAAATTCCTGCCCCTCGGCAAACAGCTGTTTGAAGCCGCTGAAGCAACAATCCAGTGGGTTCCGTCTGGCATCGATAATTTTTGCCTGCGGCAGCATCATCTTAATCAGCCCAATATGGCGAAAGTTGTTAGGCATCTTGTCAATAAAGAACGGCGCCCCCTGGCGATGTGTTCTCGTGTCCTCGATGAATGCCTGGCCGAATTGGGCAAAGTCTTTCTGGCCTAATAATTCAAGAATCTGAGGATAACCAGGTGTGGCCCCATCTATCGGTTGTCGCCGTAGTTTTTGCGAGAGCGACAAGACATTGGGTAACTCTAAAGTGCCATCCACCTGACTGTGGCTGGAAAGAATCTGTTCGATTAGTGTCGAGCCCGCCCGAGGCATGCCTACGATGAAGATTGGGTCACGAGTCTCGAAGCCCCAGTTCTTTCTTTCGTTAAGCAAAGCTTCGGTCACGTGCCGCTTTTGCAGGGCTAACTCAGCGCTGACCTGGTCGGCATCGTATTGGCTTTGAGTCTTCTTCATTCGGTTGCCTTGCTCATAGAAGGCAAACGACTGTTCGGCTTCGCCGCGGTCTTCGAAGGCTTTGCCCAGGGCGAAGCAGACATGGACGCGTTCCATAAACCCAAGGTTTTCGTCGTTCTGTAGTGCGAGCATGTGATCCATCTCTTCATCGCTGAATCGATAGGTCTTGAGATTCGCCAAAGCGAAGAATGCCTCTCCGTGTCTCGGATAGGCGGCGATGGCGTTCTGGTAACTCTTTATAGCGCTCGTTGAATCACCCTTGGTCTTAAGGGCGTGGCCCTGAGAAGTAAGCGTGATCGGGTCGTTGGGAAGCGCTTTCAATATCCCGTCGAAAGTCTCTAAGGCTGTATCGAAATCGCCAGACTGCATGCACTGCACGGCATAGATCGACTGAAACTGAGGATTGCCAGGATCCCGCTTTAGCAGCAGTCTAGCCTGCTCCAGGGCGGCGCTGTGCCGCTGCCGTTTTCGTAGCGCCTGAATATAGTCTATCTGAACCCTGAGATTGTCCGGGTCCAGGCGGCTGGCGCTTTCCAATAGGAATTCAGCGTCTTCCAATATCCCTAATCGCAGGCCAATGTCTGCGAGCAAGCGTATGGCCTCGACATTGTGTGGGAGCTTTTTCAGAAACTGACGGCAGATGTCTTCGGCTCGCAGTAACTTGCCCATGGAGATGAGATCAACCACAGCGATCAGTGGTTTGGGCAGCGCCAATAGCCCTTCAAGTTGCCGCTGTACGTGGCCCGCTTGAATGGTTTCGCCCAGTGCGCTGTGAATTTTTATTCTGGCCCGAAAGCTTGCCTCTAGCGCAGGATTGTAGAAACAGGCCCGCTCATAAGCTTTTAGGGCTCCGCCAGTTTCGCCCAGCGCGCTGAGCGTGTGAGCTTCTTCCTGGTGAGCGCGGCCATGCTCCGGTTGGATTGACTTTAACCGGGACAGGTTTGTAATGGCGGCCTGGTATTGCTTTGTATATCGAAGGCAGACGGCGGCCATATAGAGCGCCTCCGTGTCGTCTGCCTTTGCAGCCAATATTGGCTTCAAGGCAGCGAGAGCCTCGAGAAAATGTCGGCCCTGAATTAGTTTTTGAACCGCTTCAAGGTTGCCCGCGAAATCCTTCGCGCCGTTCTCAGATGCTTGTGCTTCTAGCACGGACCCTGACACTCCTTAAGAGCGCCAGACGTCACATGTTTTGCCAGGTAATTCAGACTCATGACCTAGAAGTCGTAGGCGACTCGAACACCGCCAGTGAAAGGTCTGGCATAGGTCACACGCTGACGATCGTATATAAACGAACTGGCAATCTCGGCGCGCTCGTCAGTAATATTCTCGGCAAACAGGTCGACTGACCATTGACCATTTGTTACGCCGGCAGTGACGCCAAACATAAGCCAGCTGTCCATACGGTCTCGGTTGATCGTGATAATGTCGCTGTATGCCTCATCGGAATACGTGACATGCGGCATTACATGGGCGGTACGACCGGAACCAATGTCCCATTCATACCTGGCGCGTAGATTAAACTGACGCTCTGGAGCGAAGGCAAGTGAGTCGCCAACTATGACGTCGTTGGTGGGTGTTATCACTTTGGTAATCTCAGTCTTCAAGAACGAGAATGCGCCGGTAATACTCAGACCATACATAGACGCAGGTTCCCAGATAAAGTCGCCCTCGAAGCCTTTAACCTCGGCGTCTGCCGCGTTGTCAGAGAAAAACAGATTGGTAATGCTGGGGTCGAAGATTGTAGTCTGTAATCTCTCAATCTCGGAGAAGAAGATGGCACCATTAAACCTTAGAGTGTAGTCCAATAAATCTGTCTTCCACCCAAGCTCATAGTTTGTCAGATCGTCGGTATCGATCGCGAAGGGGACTGTAAATGTCCCTGCCGGGTTAGACGAACCACCGGGCCGATTGAGTAGGCCGGGTCTGAAGCCTTCGGAGAAGGTGGCATAGAATAACGAGTCGCCATTCGGTGTCCAGTTCAGACTGAATTTTGTGATGACTCCATCGGTGGAGGCGGTATCAGGATTAGGGTTACTAAATAGGTTATCCAGATTATTTCCCGCGTTGTTGTCTTCAGTCGCACCGAAGTTGCCGAACGATCCAGCAGCGCTGCCCTTAAGGTCTACCTCGACGTCGTACCAACGTGCTCCGGTGATAACCGAGAACTGATCGTTTATATCAAACGTAACCTCACCGAACAGTCCTTGTTGCTCATCTGTACGAACTACGTCGTTGCGGAAGATGACCCCATCGGGCCATTGTCCGGCATCGCGAACTGTCGCGCCCTGTGCGGAGAAGTTAGGGCCAAAACCAACCTCTCCATTGAAGGCGATAGCCTCTGTAGAGCCCAAGTAGGTAAAGTTATTGAGCTCCTGTAATTCCAGGTCGCTATAGAAGCCGCCGAATGTCGCGCTAATGGGGCGATCTGGGTCGGTGGAGAAGCGAAGTTCATGAGTGTTAATAGTTGTCTCGGTGTCACTCTTCACGAACATATTCGGTGCTTGACAGGTTCCCATGGGAGCGGCACCGGGGTAGGTCACGCTACCATCACAAACGTAATAAGGCAGGTACTGACCGACGAACATGTAATCGGCATAGTCGACAAACTGATCGGATTCACGGTCGGTGAAGGCGCCTGCGTAAACAACTTCCAGCTGGCCCAGCATGCCCTTCAGTGTCCAGTTGGTGTTGCTAAATGTGTCTTCCAGTGAGTCTTCCTGATAACGCTGGATTTCCAAGTCGCCAAGATTCGGGTCAGAGAAGAAGACACCTTCGGTTTCAAGTTCCTGCATTGCATGGGCAACTGTCAGGCTCCAGTCATCGTTGATCTCCCACAGGCCAGTCACTCGAACACCGGAATAGGTCGCGTCATTAAAATCTTCTTCCGTCCTATTGCTGTTGTCGGCATCGATGAAGCGAACGCCGCTGAGGTCGGCAGTGGATTGGAAGCCAGCGCGGCCAGCATCAACCGGCAGTCCGTTTGCTCGAACAGTGCCTTGGGGGCGAAAGCGTGCACTTTGCGCGACATTTAGTTTGCCGGCAACGTTGTCAATATAGCCGCCTTGATTATCCACATAGACTACTCCACGCAGAGTAAATGAATCCGTGACGGGCAGGTTAAGAACGGCTTCGACGTTGTTGCTCATCTCGCCGTCTTTGGTAAACGCAGATCCAGCCTTGATGCTGGCACTAGTGGATGATGGGTCTGGCTTATTGGTGATCAGGCGAATCGTGCCGGCCTGAGAGCTGGCGCCAAACAGAGTGCCCTGAGGGCCAGCCAAGACTTCTACCCGCGAAAGGTCTGCTGCATAGACATCCAGGTTTCGGCCGGGTTGGGACAGTGGTTGTTCATCGAGATAGAGGGCAACATTGGGTGCGAGCCCTGCCACTCCAGCCGTTGTTAGGCCGGGTGTGGTGGAGGCTACACCGCGAATATAGATGGTATTTTGACCCGGACCACTGCCGCCGGCAGTGACGTTGGGTAATTGCAGCAGGTAATCTTCAAAATTCGATACACCCAACTGGTCCAATGATTCTTCGCCAAGAGCGGAGACTGCCACAGGAACATCCTGCATACTTGCCTCTCGCTTCGTGGCAGTGATTAGAATCTCCTCTATTTGGGCCTGGACGGACAGAGCCACAGAGCTGCTAGCCAGAGCGACCGCGAGATGGAGTTGGCTTTTTCGAAGCATAAAGTTTCCTCATCATATTTAGAGTTATTAATTAAAAAATTATAACGTATTGAAAGTAATATGTTGGTTTTTCATTGAAGATGAACGATAGGGCGGTAGTGAGGAATCACTGAAAATTAATTAAAAGCTTATATTACAATAAGATACATGTTTTCTAGGTTTTTCTAAAATTTATCGAATTTAGTTCAATTAGGACTAAATAATTAGAATTCTAACTATATTTTGACGACATTGGGTTTAGTATGTATGCATCTGGACATTCGAAGAATTGATAAGCAGAGCAATCGGCTAAAGAGTTAAAGACTATGAAAGACTATGAAGAATTGTTCATTGCGCTTCGGCGCACCACTCGTGCCATTGACCTGCATTCGAAGAAGTTGCAGCGAGAGACCGGTCTGACGACGTCACAATTGCTGGTCCTCGAGGCTGCGCTAAAATTGGATATACCTTCCCCGAGTAATATCGCCAAAGAAGTTCAACTCTCGCAGGCGACGGTGACGAATCTGCTGGATCGAATGGAGCGCAACGAACTCATCCTTCGGCAGAAATCAAATGAGGACAAGCGAGTCGTAAAAGTGATTCTGACGGGAAAAGGTAAGCAGAAGTTCGACTTGGCCCCTGAGCCTTTGCAAGCCGGCTTTCTTAGGGAGTACCGAAAGCTTGAGCGTTGGGAGCAGCATCAGCTTATATGTTCAATGCAGCGCATAGCAGGGCTGATGGACGCGGAGGATATCGATGCCTCTCCCATCCTGACCACCGGCGAGTTAGATGTTATTTAGATTTGAATTCCTGTGGAGGGCCTGGGGCCGGCGGAATTTTTCTAGCTTGGCCCCTCTTGTCTGCCCAGTCTTTTATCCTATGATGCGAAATCCCAGCTCATCAATTGATCAGACTGTCCCTCAAACGTAGTCTGGCTCTTTTTTTTCACTTATCCTAAGCAACAAATCATCAATCTGAAACCAGGCGGTAAACAATGACGAACAGATTTCACAAAGTAGTAATGACGGTGCTTTTTTTCTTGTCATCCATGGTGGCATCAGCTCAAGGGGCAGAGG
>CAXBLN010000064.1:0-18743 GCA_963976555.1 uncultured Gammaproteobacteria bacterium | reverse complement strand
TTTAGCCCCTGTGTAAGACACAGGCATTAGTAGGTCTCAAGCAGAAAGCCTGAGAGGGTGAGAAATGTCTCGTGCACTCAAGAATAGAATCGCTGACTTTGGCTTAGCCCACTGATCCACTTCACTTGGGTTCTTTCAGCCAAGTGCCTCATGCGATTTATTCGACCCAAGGCCCGGTGAAAGCGACTGCCAAAATGCCGAGTGTTCGTTACCCAGTTTGCCTCGTTAACACCTAACTGTTGCAAGATTGGTTTAACTTGAGCAGGAATCGCTCCACGCTTGTCATCGCGTATGGCCCGACCGGTCCAGTCAACCAGTGCAAAATAGCTGGTATCTGTAATAGGCAGAAAGGATGGCGAGGGTTTTCGCTCTATTGGGCTCAGTGGTTTAAGCCAGCCTGGGCCGCCTTTGCCTTTTCGGCATTTTTGGTAATCTGCCAGCCGCTCCTGGATTGATGTGAACTCTGACTCCTGTAAAGAGTTATTCATTCCGGCACGAATCGGGTTGAGATCTACATAGGCCATGCAGGATATCAGGGCAGCTTCATCGAGTAAGGCTTGACTCCGGAATCGACCTTCCCAGAAACGGCCTGTACAGTCATCTTCCTCGTTTGCCATTCTGGCCACGGTTTCATTAAGACAGCGCATGTACCAACTCAAATCACTCAGACGGTCTCTCCACACTTCTACCAAGCTTAACAAGGCATCATGCTCATAGGGCATCAGAGTCTCGCCTGACTTGTATTTATGAGCTATCTGCGGGCCTTTGTAGAGAGTCAGCCAACGCTCAACAACTTCATCAAAAGACCAGGCTTGTGCTTTTTCTACATCCACGTGCAGAACCAGATGAAAATGGTTCGACATCACCGCATAGGCACACACATCGATGGCAAATATCGAGGAAAGCTGTTTGATCTTATCCAGTATCCACTGCTTTCTGTGGTCGAAGTTCTTGCCCGAATAGCGGTCTCTGCCGCACAGGAAAGCGCGCCTGACACAACGGGAGATGCAGTGGTAGTAGGGAGTGGTTTGCGTATCAACAAGGCGGTAGCGGGCTTGGGGCATGGGTTCCTCCTTGAACCTGAAACCTCACGCTTAAATATAAACCACAGACTAATGGAGGGCTAAATTATGGGGGAAATTTTGTGGGTGTCCTATTTATCTCCTATTTATCTCTTCAGTACCTCCTGCATAGCTTACGCTCGTTAATCTTCTCGAATAAAACACCCTCGATTAGATCGCATGCTAAAACGTCGAATAGAAGCTGATTCATAGAAATCTGGAGTCATTCGATTGCCATACTCTATTGCCAAATCAAAATTCAAGTTTCCAAGTTCGGGATTTCCAGCTTGTTCGTAGATATAGCCGAGTTTCGCATGAACATCTTGCAGGTCGGAAAAAAGATAAACGTGTTCTTCAGCGTCTGAGCGCGACATTTGAACATCATATAGCTCAATCAACTTTTCCAAATCGCCGAGTATTGCATTAGAGCATTCTACTGTAGAGAGCCGATTCATTGTCGCATTCACAAGACTCACAAGCTCCACTCCGTCAAGATCTGTTCTAGTATCTCGAGACCACATTTGATAGTCATAGATTACATAGCCCGAAAAAATTGCGAGGACACCGATTCCGCAGCCAAATATTTTTGAACCGAAAATAGCCATGATTCTACACCTCGTTTTACTAAGCTCTAGGACTACTTAAATACTCTGTGAAGGGATCACCTAAGTCTGGCCCGCCGAGCATATCAGTCAAGAACCTAAATTTATCTGCCATATAATCACCCAATTTGTCACTAAATTCGTCTTCATAAACAGTATTGCAGAAAGGCCCCCGCTCCTCTCCCTCGCACTGACATTGATTATAGGCACCTTGAGAAAATGCTCAGGAAGGGTACACTAATAACTTTATAACTTAGCCGAAAAAGTTTTATCCAATCGCATACCGAAGAATCATCTCGTAATTAATTTACTGAACTGGCAGCGGCGATAGCCAATCGCCTCCATCAAGTCTTGTTCTCGAATCTCATCATTACCCTCATAGTCGGCAATCGTACGCGCCATCTTGATTATCCGATGTGTCGCCCGCGCGGACATAGCGAGCTTGTCCATGATGTTGGCTAGCCTGCTGCGCTGCTCACTATCCAGACTACAGTGCTCCGCCATCTCTGCCAGTTTAAGCTCCGAGTTTAGCTTACCCGCGCGCCGCTTCTGCAAGTCACGACAGGCGCGGATTCTGCTGCGCACATCCGACCAGTTCAGGTCATCATTACCCTCCTGTAGTAGCTCTACCTGCGACAGTGCCGGCACTTCGATGATGAGGTCGACGCGATCTAGCAGCGGGCCTGAGAGCTTGCCCAGATAGCGCTCAATGCGGTCCTCGCTGCAGCGACACTCATGATTGGGATCGCTAGCATAGCCGCAGGGGCATGGGTTCATGGCCGCGAGTAATTGAAAGTTTGCGGGAAACTTTACGCGGTAGTTCGCGCGGCTGACCGATATGCTGCCTGACTCGAGGGGCTCGCGCAGGGCATCAAGGACGCTAGGCTTAAATTCGCTCACCTCGTCCAGGAACAAAACGCCTCGATGCGCCAAGCTGATCTCACCCGGGCTTACCCGATTGCCACCACCGACCAGAGCGACACTCGTCGCTGTATGGTGGGGGCTGCGTATGGGTCTTTGAGACCAGTCACCTCTTACAAAATGTTCGCGCGCCGCAGACTTTATGGTAGCGACTTCCAGCGCCTCGGTCTCATTCAGGCTAGGTAACAGGCCGATAAGCAGATTTGCCAGGAGTGTCTTTCCGCTTCCGGGCGGGCCTATCATCAGTAGATTGTGTCCGCCGGCTGCGACGATCTGTACCGCGCGCTTCGCGAATGCCTGCCCCTTAATCTGACCGAGGCTCTCTCCGAGATCGATTTGATCGGGCACTCTTCCAGGCTTCGGATCCGGACCAAGCGCAGACATGTCCTGCGGTAGCGCTTGCACTATTTCACAAAGATTACGCGCACCGTAGCTCCTTTCGTAAGCCACTAGCGCGAGCTCTTGTTGATTTGCGGCGGGCAAGAGAATGCCATGCCCCTTCTGCTTCGCGGCGAGTATAGCGGAGACCGTTCCCTGAACCGCGCGTATACTTCCATCCAGGGCCAATTCACCCAACACCTCCATTCCTTCGAGTAGTTTGTATTCGAGCTGTCCCGATGCTATGAGGATGCTGAGGGCGATCGCCAGATCGTATCTACCGCCGACCTTCGGTAGGTCTGCAGGAGCGAGATTCACGGTTATACGGCGAGTAGGGAACTCCAGCCCCGAGTTAATAATGGCGCTGCGAACTCTTTCCTTGCTTTCTTTCACTGCCGTTTCGGGTAGGCCCACAATAGCGAAGCCAGGAAGGCCATTCGAAAGATGAGTCTCAACGGTGACTTCGATGGCATCGACACCGAGGAGCGCACGGGACTGAATAGTTGCGAGTGTCATGTGAGGACGAATTTACTGAGACTATTAATTAATAGATCACAGCATCAAGGATCGCAAGAATATGCAGGAATCTCAGGCAAAAAAAATGAGCTGCAAGCAGCTCATTTTTTTAAATCAAATAGCGTCTCACTTACTGCTATCGACCATGTACGCCACGAGAGCGGCGATATCCTCATCTGTGCAGGTGAAACACAAGCCCTTTGGAGGCATAGTGTTCAAACCATTGATTGCATTTGCCACTACCGCGTCCATGCCCTTCTCCATGCGAGGAGCCCAGGCATCTGCGTTACCTTCACCAACCTTCGGCGCGCCAGCAGCACCGGTGCTGTGACAGGCGAAGCAAGACATCATGTAGGTAGCTTCAGCATCGAAGCCATCTGTCAATTGCGCTAGCTGCACTTGCTGCTGAGAATCATCAGCGGAAATTGCAGTTGCGAAAGATGCAACAAACACGAACATTACTAGTTTCTTAATACTTAACACGTTTAGCTCCTTACTCATTTAAATTAATTCTCGAATTCTGTTTCACTATTTTAAGCGCTCGAACCTGAACGCTTACTGACCGGCCATGTATTCTACGAGTGATTGCAGGTTTTCATCACTACAGGTCATGCACAAGCCCTTTGGTGGCATCGCGTTAACACCAGATATCACATTCACCATTACGGCATCCATTCCCTTGGCCATTCTTTCAGTCCAGGCATCGGCATCGCCTAATACCGGGGCACCCGCAGCACCAGTGCCGTGGCAGGCAAAGCAGCTCATCTGATAAGTTGACTCTACATCGAAGGCAGCAACTTCAGGGACAGCCTCAGCTATGGCCTCTACGACTGTTTCGACAGCTGCAGCTACAGGAGCCACGACAGCGCGGGTAGCAGTGCTATTTCCGGCACTATTTCCAGTACTTCCAACGCAGGATTGGCCTGCGAGGCAGACTTGTCCGACAGGACGGACATTGTCTTCAATGGATTGCTGCGCCGCGGCATTGCTGCCGAGAAGCAAGAAACTTATATTCATCAGCGCGAGTACGAGCAGACGAGTCATGGCAGTCTCTGATTGCACAGAAATAGCTCCTTTAGTGTGTAAATCATGGGATATAAACTCTGGATCGGGCCGATAACCGCTAAATACAAGGCTTGCGGTATCTCTAGGCAACTGTGCCAGAAAAAAAAACGCAGGCGCATTATACCGTTTATTACGTCACTGAGGAAACTGAACTTTAGTCCCATTTCGACGGACAGTTAGAAAGGCTGCAACTTTATGCTAGGGCGAGATGATCAGATTTAGGGGCGCCAGGTGGTAGTACAGCTCGTTAGGGGCATCAGCTAGCCCATACCCGAAATAGAAGCTCACTAGAGCCTCGCTGACCCCCAGTGCCTCGGGTATAAGGTTCTCGACGACCGTTAGTGCCTCGATCGCTGAAAGCGTCTTATCGGCCGCATGGGGGATGACCCCAGGGTTCGCGGCAGCACCCACGAACTGTCCCTGCCCATTCAGAAAAAGAGTCTGTTCAGCGAAAATTGCCGCGATGACCAGGAATCCGGCCTGACCCACATGCCCTGCATCAATGTCGATACGGGCGCTAATGTCCAGAGATGCCGAGGGACTGAACTGATTGGTAAAACTGATGCCGTTATTCGCGCTGATACCACCGCTGAAGGTCGCATTAACAGCAGCTCCAGTGAGGCTGGCACTCCTGCCTAGAGGATTCAGCCCCGTACTACTTAGAGCAGCGTCAATCTGGTAGTCGCCGGTTACTCCGCATTCGGTATTGACGGGCACATCGTAGGTATTCGCCATGAGGTAGTAGATGCCCGGTTGCAGAAACTGGGTCAGGGTAGAATTGCATTGGTTGCTGGATTTGTTGTCGAAGCCGACGACCTGCAGATTCTCATCGGCGATCAGTAATACTGAATCGAGAGTATCTGATGTCATACCAAGGCTGAGTGTTGCGCTGTTGCTTAAGGAGAATCGATACAAATCGATTGGGCTGATATCGCTACTGCCGGGTAGCAATTCACTCACCCTGCAGTCGCCGCTGCCTAAAGCATTGTTGATGGTTCCGTATGCAAGCTCGGTCACCGCACAATTGATTGTGCCGTCGTAGAGTATTTCCGCACCGGCAATATCGTCTGCCTGCAGGCGGTCCAGATTACTAATGCTGGGTGCCATTATCGCCAGGTTCGATGTTTCATGGTCCAGCCCGATAACATGCCCCAGCTCATGCAGGGCCACGCGCCTTAGATCCACTCCCGAAATGCCGAACTGAACTATGTTCCCATCGAAGACATTAAATTCCTTATTCTGATCAATAACAATGTTCGCCTCCACAATCGCCGGCTCGCCGAGGACAGCAGGACTAAAACGTCGAACCGCAATGGCCAGAGTACTATTGCCGAACGACGATCCACAGAAATCAGCTCTGAAGTCTACGCTGTTCAGGCCATCGTCAAGACAAGGGTCACGGTTTTCTTCGCGGACAATAAAATTGAACGAGGTTGCAGCATTCCAGTCGTTAATGGCAGCAATGAAAGCTGTATTCCAGGCTATGCCACTGGCAGCCGTTCCATTCATGTCCACATAGAATTCGATCTCGCCGGTCGGCCATTTACTGCCATCGATTTCGAATGCAGACAGCTGTGCCGACGAAAGAATCAGCAGCGCCGACGTTATGTGAACCAGGAGTGCTCGATGGAGGCTGCGCATAGGTTATTAAACTCAGTGACCTACAGGTTTGCTGCCGAATCTATTCGGCGAGCTTCTTATAACGTTTATGCTAGAAAATCGTTTACATTGCAATGGAGCGCGCATGCTCGAAATTCATTTCTCAAGTTAGCTGGTTGCTAGCTTAGCGAACGAGGCCACGTCTGTTTGTGACCGCGGACACACTGTGATTGCGCCGATGCTATTTAGGGCACTAATCGCGATAGGAGCCATCCTGAATGGATCGCCACCAAACCTCATTCGACAGGTACCAATCAACAGTTTTGTTAAGCCCGGAATCGAAGTCCTCTAGCGGATCGTAGCCTAGCTCTGCTGTGATCTTAGAGGCATTGATGGCGTAACGGGTATCGTGCCCCGGTCTGTCGGTGACGAAGGTAATTAGCGACTTAGCTGACTCACCTTTGGCACAGGGTGAGTCGGGGAAGGCTACTCCCAATTGCGGGTTCGCTGCGAAACGCGCGTCTATCAGCTCACACAATAAATTCACTACGTCGAGATTCGCCCACTCGTTGTTGCCGCCGATATTGTAAGTCTCGCCATGGCGGCCCTTTTTGATGACCAGCTCGATGCCACGATTGTGGTCGTCGACGTAGAGCCAATCACGAATCTGTTGCCCATCGCCATAGATCGGCAGGTCTTTGCCCGCAAGGATATTGAGGATGCAAACGGGTAATAGCTTTTCGGGGAACTGATACGGACCATAATTGTTTGAGCAGTTGCTAGTAGTAACCCTCAGTCCGAAAGTATGATGATAGGAGCGTACCAGATGGTCGGAGGAGGCCTTACTCGCCGCATAAGGAGAGTTAGGAGCATATGGCGTCGTTTCAGAGAAGGCAGGGTCCGTCGCATTCAGCGTGCCATAGACTTCGTCGGTTGAGACATGATGAAACAGATGGTTTGGTTTCGCGCCCCCATCGATCCAGAATTTCTTCGCCGCTTTTAGCAGGCAGTGAGTGCCGACGATGTTGGTTTCTATGAAAGCATCCGGTCCTGTGATGGATCTGTCTACGTGACTCTCGGCCGCGAAGTGTACGATAGTATCGATATCGTGATCTAAAAGAACGGAATCGACTAGGAACTGATCGCAGATGGAGCCCTGAACAAACTCGAACCATGCTTCGCCAACCAGATTCGCAAGATTATTCTTATTGCCCGCGTAAGTGAGTGCATCCAAAACGACTATCTGGTCCTGAGGATTGGATGCATGCCAGAAATTGACGAAGCTCGTACCGATGAAGCCGGCACCACCGGTAACCAATATTTTTGCCATTGAATTGATCTCTTTCTAATTTTCTTTCGTCACTTAAGACGCGTTAGTAAGCGCAATCAGCACTTCGTTTAGCTGTGTCTTCCAGTCTTGAGTAGGGCAATCGAACTCGCCCAGGATGCGGCTTCGATCTAGAACGCTGTAGGCTGGACGCCGAGCTGGCGTAGGGTATTCGCTCGTGGTAATTGGATGAATCGGAATCTCCTTTTTAAGCAGACCAATCGCTAATGCCTGCTTTTGAATTTCTACAGCAAAAGCATACCAGCTAATGCTGCCGCCATCGGTCCATTGATAGATCCCGTCATAGCTTCCCTTGGCGATCATAGCAAAAATTAAATCGGCCAGGCCATGGGTTGAGGTTGGTGAGCCTATCTGATCATCGACGACGTTGAGCTGATCTCTTTCAGCCATCAGTCGCAATATAGTCTTGACGAAATTATTCCCATATTCCGAGTAGAGCCAAGAGGTGCGTACGATCGCGCTGCAACCCTTGGCGAGTCTACTCACCTTCTCCTCACCAGCGAGTTTCGAGGCGCCATAGACGCCTAGTGGGTCGGTTGACTGATCGCAGAGATATGGTGTCGTGGCACTGCCATCGAAGACAAAGTCTGTGGAAATATGAAGTAGTTTCGCAGAATTCTCCGCAGCCCAGGTAGCGAGAATCGCTGCAGCCTCGTCATTAACCAGATAAGCGCTATCGCGCTCTGACTCTGCTCTATCTACCAAAGTATAGGCCGCGGCATTGACTATGATGGCGGGCTTCAGGTCGTCCAGGACAGCATTCGTCATGTCGCCATCGCCGATATCAAGCTGTGTGCGATCGAGAGCTTCAAACTGGAAATTAGCTAACGGCTTTTCGGACCACAGCCTCTTGAGGGTCTGCCCCAGCTGTCCTGCGGCGCCCGTCGCGAGGATAAGGGGCGCGCTCATGGCTTCGAGGGATAGTATGGCGCATCGGCCAATACTAGACCGGCAGCATCCTTGCCAGAGAGCAGGGGTGTGTCATTTAGCAGCGGCCACTTGATCCCAACGGTAGGGTCGTTCCACAAAAGACTCTGCTCATGCTCGGGAAAGTAGTAGTCGGTACATTTGTAATACAGCTCAGCCGACTCGCTTACCACGTAGAAGCCATGGGCGAAGCCAGGCGGAACCCAGAGCTGCCGCTTGTTCTGTGCAGACAGGATATCACCCGCCCATTGCCCGAACGTTGCCGAACCTTCACGCATATCGACGGCCACATCGAATACCTCACCCGATACTACCCGAACGAGTTTTCCCTGAGCCTGCTTAAGCTGGTAGTGCAAGCCACGCAGCGTGCCTTGAACGGAACGACTCTGATTGTCCTGAACAAAACGCGCGTCAATGCCATGATCTCGAAACCATGACTCGCGGAAAGTTTCCATGAAATAGCCACGAGCATCGCCATGCACGGTTGGCTCGAGAAGAAGTACTTCGGGAATAGCGGTTTCGATTATTTTCATTAGAGTTTACTGGGTATCGGGGTTCTTGATTCAATGTCTGTGATTAAGTAGTTGCAGGAGGTATCGTCCATAACCGCTCTTGCCCAGCGACTTTGCCAGGCTCTTGAGTTGGTTTTCGTCAATAAATTTCTGTCTGTAGGCTATCTCTTCAGGACAACCGATTTTCAATCCCTGCCTTTCTTCCAATACACGAATGAAATTCGCAGCATCTAACAGTGATTGTATGGTGCCTGTATCTAACCATGCCGTTCCGCGATCGAACAGCTCTACCTTGAGTGCTTTGCGTTCGAGGTAGACTTTATTCACGTCTGTGATTTCCAGTTCTCCACGCGCCGATGGCTTAATCGACTTCGCGATATCGACAACATCGTTGTCGTACATATAGAGTCCGGTCACCGCATAGTGCGACTTCGGGTTCTTGGGCTTCTCCTCCAAACCAATTGCGTTGTTCTGCTCATCAAGCTCGACCACGCCATAGCGTTCGGGGTCTGTTACATAATAGGCGAAGACGCTAGCGCCTTCCTTCTGCTCGACGGCATTCTTGAGCGTGTCTTCGATTCTGTTACCGTAGAAGATATTGTCACCCAGAACCAGGCAGACGCGGCTGTCACCGATGAATTCTTCGCCGATCAGGAAAGCCTGTGCTAGTCCCTCAGGCTTGGGCTGCTGTCGATAGCAGATATCAAGGCCCCATTTCTTGCCATCACCCAGCAGGGCCTCATAGACTGGGGCGTCTTCGGGTGTGGTTATGATGAGGATCTCACGGATGCCCGCCTGCATAAGCGTCGACAGCGGGTAGTAGATCATGGGCTTGTCGTACACCGGCATTAGCTGCTTGCTGACTACCAGTGTCAGAGGGTGTAGGCGGCTTCCGCTGCCTCCTGCGAGGATAATTCCTTTGGTCATCTAGCTTGATATCCTGTCTTCATTTTTCTTTTCGATACGCTGCGGCGATCTTGGGTAACTCCTGATAGAAGCTAGTGCTTGGCACAAAACCCAGTTCCGTGCAGATTTTATCGTTGTCGAACATATTATCGGTCGTTAGGTTTCGATAGGTTCGCAGGCTGATGCTGCCTCTACCGCCCAGCAATATTGACGCGATTCCAGCGGCGCCAGAAGCTGCATATAGTAGCACAGCTGGGGTCCTCCAGCGCGACAGCGGCTTGGATAGTATCCGATAAATGGCCTCTTCTATAGCATTGATCCCGTAAACTTCTGAATCGGTAACCGTATACGTCTTGCCCGTCGCCAGCGGTGATTTTGTTGCCAGGATGATAGCCACCGCGAGGTCTTCTACTCCCACCAGGGAGATTCTGGAGCTAAGCGCTGGCAATCGGGGCAGTCGGTTTCTGCTAATCAGGTCGATCATCTTTGCAATATTTCCCTTCATGCCCACGCCGTAAACATTCACCGCTCGAATCACCACGAATTCTATTTCAGCGGACCTGTCTGCAAGCAGCCTTTCCGTAGCGAGCTTTGCTTTCCCATAATCAGTTACATCTCCGGCACCTGATTCTGCCGCTTGTGCCAGCGAGCTGCTCAGGAAAACGAAGCGTGAAACTCCTTGTTCTATGGCCGCCGACAGAAGGTTTTCTGCCCCGACGGCGTTCGCCTGAGCATCCATACCTTTGGCGGCTGACCCTACGTGGGCTGTACCGGCAAGATGAATTACCAAATCGATGCCGGTGCAGGCTTCTATCAGGCTTTCTTTATTGTTCAGGTCTCCCAGAGCAGGCTCAATCGACAATTCTGACGGCAGCTCACTAGCCCTTGCGTCACTTCGCAGTAGAGCGCGCACCCTTGCCTGTTGTCCGGCCAACCGCCGGCATAGTGACTGGCCGACGAAGCCAGTGGCACCTGTAATCAAGATATGTTTGCCAGAATAGCTAATCGCTCTTTGTCCTTAGAAGAATATTTTCGGAGTGTTCATAGCGCACAAATACTCGAAGCTTAGCCCGACTGCCCAAAGAAGCGCCAGCCGTGAGTATTGAAGAATCTAACTCCGGACCTCGCGAACATCCATAAATGGGCAATCCCTTTCTTAGCGGCATCACCGCCCGCATGCTGTATCCGCATTGCAGGAACATAAGCAAGTTTGCCCAGCTTTGCCATTCTAAGAGAAAGATCAAAGTCTTCGAAATAGAGGAAATAGCGCTCATCGAACCCACCCAACTCGCGCAGGGCACTAGTCCTACAAAGCATAAAGCATCCGCTAACGATTGGTATGGCCTTGCTTGGCTGGGTATCCAAAAGATGATGCATTTCGTATTTTGCGAGCCGGCCTGCAAACATTCCTCGTAATGGCTTAGGAAGGAATCCCCGTACCAGGAAGGTGAGAAACGAAGGATACTGTTTGCAGAGGTATTGCTTACTGGTGTCTAAGTGTTGTGCACTGGGGCTGGAGACTACTACGTCTTGATTTGATTCCATGTACACGAGGCCGGTAGTAAGACTCTCTTTGTCTAATATTACATCTGGATTCAGGATGAGATGAAATTTGCTAGCCAGCGCAGACAAAACCAAATTGTGCCCTGCGCCAAAACCTACGTTGCCATGTCCCTGCACTAGACGTAGCTCGATCGCCTGCGCTACTGAGTCGGATAAACCTGTGGAAAGTTCCTCTAATGACAATTCTCCGTTTACTGAATTATCAATCAGGTAAACAGCGGTAGGGGTTTGCAGGGATCTGATGAGAGCGATGGCAAGCGAATCTAGCAGATCATGCAGCTCGGCCTTAGGCGTCTTATAGCAGACGATAGAGACGGAAAGAGTACTGTTACATTCTTCTGGCACGTTTACTCAGCCCGATGCTTTTAAGTGTTTTACTATTCTTCGACCAGTCTATCGCCAAAGGGTGTTGCGATTACCCTCATCCCCTCGGGCACATCCTCGGGGTCTATTCGTCGAGGTACGAATCTACGGCCGACGCCGTTTTCATCTTGAGCGCCAGCGTTATTGCGCAGCGCCTCGAAGGGGTTCGCTGGATCGGTGACTACTTCCTCAACTTCGACCTCATCAATGATCCCCTGAAGAGGTTCCGCATTCGCCAGCGCCAGCTCTGCGATATTGCCCGCGCTGCTGCAGCGGACGCCGAGATCACTAAAATCTACACAGGCATTATTGCCTGGAAATCGAATTGAGACGGTTCCCGAAGAGATATCAACGACGGAATAACCACTATGGCCAGCGATGGCTGTATTACCCGCACCCTCTGTTCTCACGAGTACTGCCTCGCCGCTTCTGTGACGCACAATCGCCGAGTATTTATTCCCGATGCGGGAAGTTCCTACGAGGGTGAACTCGGGCTCTGAGATGGTAGCTCTAACTTCACGGTTGGGTCTGTTTTGAGCATTGTTATTAGCAGCACTAGACTCGACAGCATCGAATAACGAAAGGCTTTGCACGTCACTGCCCGCCTGGGTCTGAGCAATGCCACTTGTTTGCCAAAAGGAGAACAAGAATAGGCCTCCAACAATTCGGAATGTTCCTTTACAGTAGCGATTGCCCATCCTGCAGACTCCTCTTATAGACTTAGGAAAACGTACTCCACATCTAGTTTAGTCGCTCACTTCGATGAATTAGTTTCCCGCATGCAATCAGTGAATTGCAGCCTTGTTAGTGCTCTTACCGCGCAACGATAGCCAAAATTAGCAAGATACTGATTGTAATCGAAAATGTCATACCTCGCCGATGAATGCTATTATTTTACTCGGATCTCCCGCCCTTTTGCTGTGGCGGAGATTCCAGCCTTGAGCTATTTAGAGGAAGCGGCGTGGTCAATATTGTAGCAATAACTAGCAAGGAATTTTCAGATAAGCGCTGGCATCGTTTCAAGTTAATGAAATTTGCCGCTAATGATACCGTCGCGCCTCTATCGGCACACGAAGCCTCTCGAGCGATACTATCTATGCCGGTAGGATTCATTCAAAAAGCGGGGCAATTTAGCTTGGTAGCTTTGCAGGGACTTGAATCTGACCACAACCTATTCGTCAATCAGAGTGGACGCTGGCGCGGAGGCTATATTCCGCACCACTATTTTTGTTATCCGTTTCAGATGCGTAAAAGTACTGATGGCAAACTTGTTCTCTGTATCGACCAGGAAAGTGAGTTACTTTCATCAAAAGATGATGAACTTGCCGAAGAATTCTTCGACGAGGCTGGCGCTCCTAAAAAGCTAGTTACCGATGTAGCTGAGTTTCTGAGTAGCCACATAGTACAACTGGAATCGACAGCCAAGACTTGCCAATTACTTGCAGAGCATCGGCTCATTAAGCCTTGGCCCCTGCAAGTTGAAACGAGCAAAGGCGGAATTGCGCTGGAGGCCCTATATTGTATCGATGAGGAAAGGCTGAATAGCCTTTCCGCAACAGCGCTTAAAGAATTAAGAAACGGTGATGCGCTCAGCTTGGCCTATGCTCAACTTTTTTCAATGCTCAACGTTCACCTGTTAGTAAAACAATTGGATAACAGCGGCCAAGATGAATCTTCTGCTGCGCTTTCCGAAATAAGTTTCGAGAGTTTTGACTCAGACGGAACCATCAATTTCGACAACCTATGAGCAGATCGGGGCTCCCTCGGCGCCGATGCGCTGCACTTCTGATTTTCTATAAGACAATCTGTAGGGCCTTCAGTAATTTTAGGTTCTTACTTTCAAACTCGGTCGCTTTATTCAATAACAGAGCGATGTTTTCCTCATCCGTTTCGATTGTCTTGCCATCTATTATCAGTTTCACGCCCTGAACGGATAGAATCTGCCACGCAAAATCGCTCCACTCCTGTGGAGTTTTCTTACCATTGTGAATCGCTAGGATAAAGAGTTGTTTGAAGCGGTCCACCGCTATTCCCCCGCCGGTCACGGGACTGGCAAGATAGCTTGAATCGCCGTTACTTCTGGCGACCTTCATTAAGTGGGAGTTTACTTTTTCGGTGCTCTTTCGAGCGCGTTTAATCGACTCTTCGGAGTTCACAGCGGCGAGGTGACTGGCACCTGCAAGCACCATCACGGCTTGCAGAATCTGTGTGAACTGAATGCTTTTCCCTGCAAGTGCAGATTCGATCTCACCTATACTCATTATCATATTGGATTCGAGGAGGTCAAGAATGGGCACGTAGATAGACTCCGTCAGATCCGCCTTTCCTATACTACCCGTCACTTCCAACTTTATATCCGCGCGATTCACGATCAGTACCACGCGCTGTTTTCTCAGTTCTTCTGCCCGTTCAAGTTCAGGCATGCGACGCTTCCCTTTCACCCAATAGTCTTTACGGAACTGTTGATTGACCATAAAGTCCCGTACGCTTTCTCTAAAATTGACATCTGGCACTTCATTCAGGAATTTCTGTTGTTCTTCGCTTAGATTGATCGCGTCTATATGCGACAAATACTCCGCCGAGCATGCGTATTCCAATTTGGCAGGTGCCAACCACTCCGCCATCGTAGCGAAATGCATAGGATGCCAATCCTTGTTGAAGTATTCATGTGCAAGGTAATGCCGATCCTGCTCTTCAACCTTCTTGAGTCGCTCAACCACGCTCGTATTTGCTCGACTAAATAGAGGGTTAGTCTTGAATAATCTATCCGTAAACTTGAGAGCTTCGTCCACGCGACTTACCGTGCCAGTACCTTCGGCACCGAGCACCGAAGCGTGTTCGGTCATTAAGTGTCTGACTGGTGCAAAAGTTGCCCAGCCAGGCAGGGTGTTATAACTGATGTAGAGTATTCCGCCTACTCGCAGTTTACGGCGAATAAATTCAACAATTATTTTTCTGTTCTCGTCCGAGACCCAACTCCAGATACCGTGAAGGCCTATGTAGTCATAGTTGGGAAGATCCGGGCGGTTTAAGTAATCTTCAAAGGATTCATCCGATGTTTCAAGGCCAGATCCTGAAATCTTTGCGAGGTCTTGTGCGAAGCTCGCCTGAGCAGGGTTAAAGTCTGTGCCTGTCCATTTAATGTCAGAGGCCGCGGCATGAAGGTTAAGGCCTAAACCTTGACCAAAACCGAGCTCACAGGCTGTACCGACATCGGGGTATTCCAGCCCTACGTTCAACATCGCTAACTTAACCTGTAATGGGTTCAGTTCTCGATAGTAACCAAAAGTGTAACCTATGTCGGACACATAGCCGGATGACCATTCGTTCATGACGAAACCTCTATTCGGTACATTGACAGTTTACAAAAATTAAAAAAAACCCCCAGCGCGGAACGCCAGGGGTCTTTTGTCTTTCTTTCACTTCTGCTCTTTACCAGCCATCAGTTAGGAGCAGTGAGCAAAAACATCATATTGATGCTTTAAGCTACAGTGAAGTCACCAGCTGTAGTTACAGACTCAGTCAGTGTAGTCAGACCAGTAACACCAGTCAGCTTAACCATGAAGTCAAGTGCAGCGTTAGTTGTGTCTGTACCAGCACCGTATACATATGTATCAGAACCAACCTCGAAGAATACAACTTCGTTGTTAGCAACGTTAGTATCGTCTGCTCGCAGCGCAACAAGTCGCTCAGCAAGAGTATCGTCATCAGTAGTAAAGCTAGCTTTACCACCAGCGCTGATCTGAACAGTTGCAGCTGTTACAGGAGCACCTGCAGCCGCGCCAGCTTTGTTGTCACCAGCTGCGAAGCGAAGAACGTCTGCGCTGTAGTCGCTGATTGAATCGGCACCAGTATCCAGTGAATCACCGAAAGGCGTTACGAAGATATCAGTACCATCACCACCAGTTAGGATGTCAGCATCTGCACCACCAGAGATCACGTCGTTACCGCCGCCACCATTGATAGTATCGATACCGCCAGCACCATTGAGTGTATCAACCGCGCTACCACCAGTAATTGTGTCGTTACCGCCAACTACAGTAACAGCAATCTTACCAGTTGAAGCAGAACCATCGATGGTGAGCTCAGTACCAGTTACTGTAGTAGTAATAGTGGTATTGGCATTACCAGAGATGTTGATCTTAGTGTTGTTCTGAACAGTCAACGAAGTGATGATGTTAGTCTGAATTCCAGCAGTCGTAGAAGCATCAATAGATGAAATATTGATCGTCTCTACCTGGCTAGCAACAATACCGAATTGAGTAAGGTCAGCAGTAGTTAGCTGCAGACCAAGATTAACAACGTCGGTACCTGAATCCAAAATCGGGTTCAAAGTCATTGCGTTAGTGCTGTTAGAGGTTTGCAGGTTCAGAGTATCGTCGCTTGCTAGCGTATAAGTGCGAGCAGCAGCGGCTGTGTTATCAGCACTGAAGTTGAAAGTATTAACAGCGAAGCCATTTGCAGCAAAAGCAGTAACGGCAGCAGAGGCAGTCAATGCTTCAAAGCCTGTAGCTTTAGCAACGTTCGCCTTAACTAGAGCAGCAGTCAGATCAGCTTCGTCTATAGACAAAGTATCTGTGCCGTCGCCACCGTTGATGATTTCGTTAGTACCGTCGATCGCGCCAGCAGCAGTCAGGTCAAGAGCTGCAACTGTCACTGTGTCATTACCGGCACCCGCGTCAACTGAGATAACAGTAGCTGGAGCTGCACCGACAGTAATCTTATCTGTACCCGCACCACCTTTAATGGAAGTTTGAGCAGCGTCTGTAGTCAGCGTAACACCAGCTGTGCTGGCAGAAGCATCTACTGACGCATAAGAAGCATTCAGTGTGCCCAAAGTAACACCGCCGGCACCTGTAACCGTTACAGTTGCTTTAGTGCCAGTAGCGCCTGACAAATTTACAGTTGAAGTACCGCCAGCTGCGATGCTAATCGCTTTGCCTGCAGCAAATGCGTTAGCGCCGTCAAGAGAAACCTTGCCGGTGAGATTCAGGTTAAGATTCTCAATGCCAGCAACTATTAAGCTTCCACCCGCGGAAGTAGACGCGCCGATAGTGATATCAGAAGTCTGCGTTCCAGTAGTGTCGGTAAAAGTAACAGTGTTGGTGTGAGCACCACCGATGGAACCAATGCTTACTTTAGTAGTAGAGGCGATTCCAGAAATAGTGGAGTTAGCAGTTGATGAATCAAGTGATACCGACGTATAGCCGTCGTCACCGCCATTCAATGTTGTAACTGTGCCTGCACTGGAAATCTCCAGAACTTCAACGTTGCTAACTGTAGCAGTTGCTGAGCTAACCGTGGCAGCATCAGTCGCAATACGGATAGTGTCCATACCAGCACCGCCGTCGATGATATCGCCGAGAGTGAAAGTAGCACCAGTGCCTACGATACCAAGGATAGTGTCGTTGTTAGTAGTACCCTTAACAGTGTTCAAACCAGTAGTCAGAGTAAACTCTGTACCAGCTGCATCTGTACCATCGATAGCCGCTTTAGCAGCAGTAACAGTAGCTTCACTGCTAGTTACGCCAGTAACAACAGCAACCAACTCATCAAGAGTATCAGCGCTTTGCTGTGTAGTAACTGAGTAGTGAACAGCGACTTCAGTCTTGTTGTTCAATGCAGCAGCGGCAGCACCGAAGTTGGCGTCAGTTTCAGCAGTGTTACCAAGAGTGGTAATTGCAGAGTACATAGCCGCGCCACGGTGAGTACCTGAATTCAGGTCAGCAACCATCGCATCGATAGATGTAGAAAGAGTAGTTGCGTCAGTTTCACCAGCTAGTAGCTGAGTGACGAAATTAGTCGCAAATTCTGTGTTAGTTAGGAATGAAGGATAAAGAACCTTAAACGCAGGGTTGTTTGCAAGAGCAATTGCAAGATCGTTAAGGCTTAGGCCTGAATCAACGATATCTGCAAGCTCTGACAAAATAGCAGCACCAGGTGCAGCACCAACCATACCTACGATTAGCTCAATAATGTCCGTACGGGTTTCAACTGTAATCGCCATCTTATGTGTATCTCCTTGAGATAGATTTCAAATTTTTGTATTCCGATTTTGATAGGCCAAATAGCAGATGACCCCTCATCGTTATCACAAGCATAACTAAGGCCCGTCCCTAGCCTTGTGATTGTCATCACATGGTAGAGAGATGCCTTGAATCCTTGTTTACATCAAGCACGGGTCGTGGAATCCACAACCGCAAGCAGATATCGGCGGGATATTACAGTTTCTTAACAGGAAACTCAACTTTTAGGGAGTATTAGTCTTCATATTTTGGCTGTAAGTCGCTATTTTTTTAAGGATTTTTAGCCAAGAGGGAGAAACGCTGGGCATTTCGAGAGGTTTGCCTAGAATCCGAGGCTCAAACCCAGCTCGAAGGTGGTATCTACCGTCTGAAACAGCTCGATATTGCTACGCTGATCCTGGTGGTAGAGATTGGTCATGAGGGTAGTGCTCCTACCGAAGACAGTGACCGGTCTGCGATACTGTAGTAGAACGTAACTTCGCTCCAGCCATCGTTCTGCCCCCCGTGCCAGCAGCGGGCTGTAGCTTTCCCGGTCCTCTATAGAGGTATAATTTAGCTGAGCGAGGAAGAGCCCTATTGGGCTGGGATATTGCCACTCGATACTCGCCTGCCAGCCCTGTCGGTCGCCGCCTAGCCTGCCACTGTTCGCTTCCTTGTTCATAAGCGCGCTCACTTCGGCCGTAATGACCTGACTATCGGGCAAATTGTTCAGAGGACAGTTCAACCCCGCGCTGGCTTTGCTCTCCAGGGCATTTAGATTCGATTGATCGTGAAATAGCTGCTGTTGGATCGCTATTCCATAGTAGGGGCGACAGCGGGTTCCGGTCCTTGCCTGGTAACGTGCACGCCCTTCTATAGCGGTATACAAGGCATCGCCACCGAAGAAGAGATTGCTAACGCCTGCGTCAATCTGCCAGCTGCGCTGTCTGCCTGGCTTGATGAAGGCATAGCGGGAA
>CAXBLN010000063.1:0-19377 GCA_963976555.1 uncultured Gammaproteobacteria bacterium | reverse complement strand
TTTGATGAAGCTAGTGGTAGTTACAACTTCGTCGCAACTTGTGACGGCAAACTCACCCTGTTTGTAAATGACAGTTATGGCTTCTATGGCAATAACTCAGGCTTCGCTAGCATTTCTCTGTCTAGGGTAAATTAGTTGTCGTCACTCCAAACAGGAGTGAACGATGCACACACTACAACAGATACTAAACCTGAAAGAGATCAATGAGATTTGGTCGGTCTCTCCTACCGACACAGTGTTTGAAGCGATACAAGTCATGGCAGATAAGCGCGCCGGCGCGCTACTTGTCATGACCGGTTCGGCCCTCGCAGGCATCATCTCTGAACGTGACTATGCCCGCGAGGTGATTCTAAAGGGGCGCAGCTCAAAGCAGACTCTGGTCGGCGAAATCATGACCAAGAATATTATATCCGTGGCATCTACGAGCAGCGTGCAAAACTCTCTGGAACTAATGACGCAACATCATATACGCCATCTCCCTGTCGTAGACGATGGAATCGTGATAGGCGTCGTATCAATAGGCGACCTGGTGAAGGATGTCATCTCCTTCCAACAATCGACTATAGAACAACTAGAGAATTACATTCGCACCTAGCTACCTCAGAGGTCGCTAGCTTCGTATTTGCTCAACCGTGAATCCACCCTCCTCCTTCTGTCTGAAGCGGAGGAGTTGGTTAATGCAGCGTGGCTGTTCATCCTCAACATGGGTCACATAGAGAATATTAGTCAGAGATCTCTGCGCAATCACATCCAGCACTTTGAGAATCAGTTGACGGTGGTAGTCATCCAGACCTACACAGGGCTCATCCAGGACAAGAATACGGGGGTTCTTCACCATCGCACGCGCGAGCAAGACCAGACGTTGCTGACCGAAGGAAATCTCGTGATAATATTGTTTCTCCCACTGCCCTATTCCGAGCGCCTCTATCCATGCCCGCGCAGCGGCATTCTCTGCGCTCCCGCTCTCGTCATACAGGCCCACGGAGTCGAAGAAACCGGAAACGACGACATCGAGCACGCGCCAGCCCTTGATATATTTGTTGTGCAGCTCATTCGAGACGAGACCGAAATGTTTCTTGGTCTCCCAGATCGTCTCGCCACTGCCCTTTAGGCGGCCGAACAGGAATACTTGCTGTCCGTATCCTTTGTGATTCTCCCCGTCGATCAGGGAGAGCAGTGTAGACTTTCCGCAGCCATTCGGGCCCTCAATGACCACATTGTCGCGAGCGGTCATGACCCAGGTAATATTGTTGAGCACCTTCAGGTCACCGTAACTCGCGCTCACATTCTGCAGCCGGATTAATTCCTCGCCACGGTCTCGATCGGGGGCATTCGCTGGAAGTAGCTTCTCAAGACTCTTTGAGACTGCAGCTGTCGGATTGTTCATAGCAGTGAATTGCGCAGATTGGGTGATCTCCATCAGAGATCCTTGCAGACTAATATGAAATCGAGATTCCGTGCGCTGCATGAGTGCCATGTGACTTACACCTGGCAAGACATCTTGTTCGCGCCTGCACAGCTGCAAGCTGCTGAACTGCGCATTCATGTGATTCGCGATCGTGCTTCGAATCTGCTGCTGAGAGTCGCGATCGATGCTTTCCAGTGGGTCGTCGAGAATCAAAAGCTGTGGCAGGCCTTCACGATAGGCATAGAGAGCCCGCGCAATCAGCACTTTGCGCACCTGACCCGAAGATAGAAACCGAATACCCTTGTTCAACAAGGCTTCTAGTGCCAGTTGCTGCGTCAGTTCTGAGAACAGATTATTGTCATGCTCCTCTGTCGCCCTAGACGCACGGATAAAGTTTTCGACCACTGTTCCTCGATCTTGCGCATCGCCACTGAATTCACTTATGTCCAGGCGATTGTCTCTGGCCCATAAGCGCTGTTGCTCTTCGAAAGAGACGATATGGAGATCATGAGCAGGGTCGAACTGCGAGCCATAGCTAACATAGTTGCTGGACTCTAGCCGCTTTCCCGCAATTAGGTTCGCCAGCAGGGTCTTGCCACTACCGTTTCGGCCGAAGACACACCAGTGCTGTCCCTGCTCAATGGAGAAATGTTCCACGCGCAGCAGAGACTGACTACCGATTCGGCAGAGCGCGTTATCTATTGTGACTAGAGGAGCCATAGCAGGGATGTTGCCACAGACGCCAGAAATAGTCCTTCTCAGATATCCGCAATACGCGGCCTCAAACCGATTCACGAAAACATCTGCGATTTAGAGCAGATTGTTGCAATTCAATTTCGCTGTCAGTAAGCTGCGCGCCATGGACATCTCCCTCCTCGACATATTCAGTTTCGTTTGGTTTATCTGCTGCTGGTTCGGCTATAGCCTGTTTGCAAGGTATCAAGCCAAGAAGACAAACAGCCTCTCTAGTGTGCTTTACCGCTACCGAAAAGAATGGGTACTGAAGTTGTCCAAGAGCGGCATGAGTGAAGTAGATTCCGATTTGCTCGGCTCGCTAGAGCGCCAGGTTTCTTTCATGGCATCGACCTCGCTCCTGATCCTGGCGAGTCTCGTGACTGTGCTGAGTGCAGCCAGCGAGGAATTCATGAACATGTCATCCATCGCCTTCGTGCAGCAGGTCTCTCTGGAAATCGTTCAGCTGAAGCTGGTGTTGATGATTTTTATCTTCGTCTATGGCTTCTTCACATTCAGCTGGGCGCTGCGCCAATATGGATTCTGTTTCATCCTGTTTGGCTCATCGTTCAATACGGTGCGTTTCTATAAGGGCAATGAGGGCTATCAGGCGCAAGCGATACCCCGTGATTTTAAGGCGGTGGCAAAAGTGTTGGATAGGGCCGCCCATAGCTACAACTATGGCATTCGTGCTTACTACTTCGCCATGGCAGCACTTGCGTGGTTTATCAATGATTGGTTCTTCATGGCGGCCTGCGCAATAGTCATATTCGTACTGTATCGACGGGAATTTAAGTCGAGCTCCTTGCAGGCTATGGTCGACGCGAGGCAAGTCAGCAACGTCCACGAAGAAGATGAGATCCTCTTCGACTAGTCGCTTGATCTTACAGCCCCTACTAGACTTGGCCGGCAGGGAAATCGTCGACCTGAATCGCCTTGTTCCTCGCCGCCTCGGCGGCCAGATAGGCATCGGCTTCAGACTCGTCGCATACTGACTTCTCGACCGCCATCGCAGCCAAGGCCTCCAAGTCTCCCGATTTCTCGAGTATGCCCTCTTTCACAGCTTGCTTGATGGCATCTCGTGTCGACTTCGTCGCCTGCAGTCTGGTGAACGCATCTTCTATGATGAAGCTGGGATCGCTGGAATCCTTGCCGATATACATATGCCTGCTGATGCGATCTCGCAGTGGGCTGTCGCTAAACATTGTCTTCACCATGGCCTGCTCGAGCGCATCATTCGGTAATTTGTAGCGTCGTCCGAATGGGAAGACAACCAGCTTCAACAGCCAGGCTATGGGTTTGTTAGGAAGGTTCTCGAAGAACTCGCTGAAGGCCATCTGACAGTTGTACATCGCCAACTGGATATTCCAGTCGACATAGGGCATATCCTCAACATTGCTACCGTTGTCTCGGTAGTACTTCAGTACCGCCGTCGCAAGATAGAGATTACTCAGTACATCTCCCAATCTGGCCGAAAGCCTTTCCTTTCTTTTCAGCGCACCGCCTAGCAACATCATCGAGATATCCGACACCAGCGCCAGCGAAGAGCTCATGCGCGTAACCTGTCGGTAGTGCTTCGCCGTCGCGCCGCTTACCGGCGCTCTGGCCACCAGACCAAATGTGAGGCTTAGGCTGAGGGTGCGCACGAAATTACTAAAACAGTAGCCGGCATGACGAAAGATGAGGCTATCGAACTCGTTCAGTCCTGCCTCAGTATCGCTATCCTTTGCCGCCTGCATTTCTCTGAATATGAAAGGATGGCAGCGAATCGCCCCCTGACCAAATATGATTAAATTCCGCGTTAAGATATTCGCGCCTTCGACCGTAATTGCGATAGGCACACTCATATAGGCATAGGCCAGATAGTTTGCTGGCCCGAGAATAAGGCCTCTACCCCCGTGCACGTCCATCGCGTCTTGTACTACCTTACGGGCGTTCTCGGTCATATGATACTTCGCTATAGCTGATACCACGGAAGGCTTGATATGCAAATCGACCGCGCCGGCTGTCATAACTCGTGACGCCTCCAGCTGATAGGCATAACCAGCTATACGCGATAGTGCCTCTTCTATGCCCTCGAAATTTCCTATCGGCATGTTAAATTGCGTACGAATTCGAGAATATGCTCCGGTTAGCCTGTAGCAGACCTTGGCAATCGCCGTACCTAGAGCGGGCAGGGATATCGCACGGCCTTCGGCTAAACATTCCACGAGCATCTGCCAGCCTTTTCCGGCATAGTCGGCGCCGCCGATGATCCAGTCTAGCGGGATAAAGACGTCGGTTCCCTGCGTCGGCCCATTCATAAAGGCCATGCCCATGGGGTTATGACGATTCCCATGAATAACGCCGGGATGATCGGTGGGTATAAGCGCAACTGTGATCCCTAGATCGGTTTCGCCTTCCAGCAATTTGTCTGGGTCATACATCTTGAACGCCAAGCCCAATACAGTGGCAACTGGCGCCAAAGTTATATAACGCTTGTTCCATGTAAGCGAAAGACCCAGACATTCTTTACCCTCGTGTTTCCCCATGCACACGATACCAGAGTCAATAATCGCGCCGGCGTCGCTACCCGCTTCTGGACTTGTAAGTCCGAAACAAGGTATCTCAGTGCCATTGGCCAAACCTGGCAGATAGCGCTGTCGTTGTTCGTCAGTACCGTATTTCAATAGCAACTCAGCCGGCCCAAGCGAATTAGGCACCATTGCCGTAACGGCGGCGCTGCTACTCTTGCTCGCTATCTTCGTTACGATACTGGAATGGGCTATGGCAGAAAAACCCAGGCCACCATACTCTTTCGGAATGATCATGCCGAGGAAGCCAGCATCCTTCATGTACTGCCAGGTCTCGGGAGTCATGTCGTTATCGTGCTGCACGATCTGCCAGTCATCCAACATGCCGCAAAGAATCTCGGTTTCATTGTCGATGAAGGCCTGCTCTTCCTCACTTAGCTGAGGTTTCGGGTAGCCGAGCAGCTCATCCCAGTCCGGATCTCCCTGGAATAGTTCTGCCTCCCACCACACATCTCCCGCCTCCAGGGCTTCCATCTCAGTATTATTCATCGGCGGAAGCACACTCTGGAAAAACTTATATAGTGGCTCCGTCATCAATTTCAGGCGCAGCTGGGTAGCAAAATAGAAGAAAGCTGCCACCAACAGCAGGAGCCATGGTAGCCAGGCAAATCCACCGTAGTAAGTCATCGCTAGCAATAAAACTGATAAAGAAGCGAGTATGGTAGACATGCGCGCTCGCCTGTAGGCGAACACCCATACCAAAGCGAGTGCGATCAGTGACTGGATAATGGTGCTCATACTTTTTTAGCTCCCTGGTGCGCTGTGACTAGGTGCGCAGAATCATTACTCTAGCGAATGCCGATCTTTCTTATTATACGCCTGAAAAGGCCAGGCAGTTTAGGTGGCTCGTAATCGGCACTCTGGGGAATCCAGAAGGGATCGCGAAAATGCAGCTGACTCTCCGTGCTGTTCATCGGCGTATAGTATTTGCAATCGGCAAAATAGTAGTGCGTCACCTGCGAATGACGCGACCGCGATAGGTCCTTCTGCGGCGCTCCGCCATGCAATAGATTGGCATGCCAGATCAGCGCCTGACCCTTCTTGATGATACCGAATTCTGGTTCCAACTGCTCCTTCTCAACGATCTTCTGAATACACTCTTCGTATTTATGGTAGTTGTGATAACCCGGCTCGAGACCAAAATCGTGCATCGAGTATTCGTGGAGCTTGTGGCTGCCCGGGTAATACAACAACGGGCCGTTGTCTTCGTCGATGTCTTCCAAGGCTACCCACACGCCGACCATAAAATTGCTGGGTATCGAATTAAAGTGGACGGTGTCAGAGTGCGTAAACTGCCGTGTTCCGATTGGGAAATTTAATGTCTGAAACGGCAGCGCCTCGCGACCTAGAAGCTGTTTTAACGCCTGTGTTATGTTCGGATTTCGGGCCAGTTGCCTCACTTCGTCAACCGTCTTCCACCCATCCTGAATTCTGGCTGGCAGTGTCGGATTCTGCTGATAGTCTTCCGGATAAAGCGGCTGCAGCTGCTCCCTGATTCTATCTAACATTGCCTCATCGAGGGCGAAGTCGGCGATCAGATAACCACGCTCATGAAACGCGGCGACTTGCGACTCAGATAGAACCGGCTTGGTATTTTCTTCCATGTTGAGATTCTCGGTTTAGCTTAGGGCCGTTTGCCCAGGGCACGCTGCATGACTTCGTTCTGAATGGTCATCATATGTCCGATCGAACGGCGCCAGTACTCAGAGTTATGCCTGCCCTGGCTCTGCATGTAATCAAATGGCACGTCGTTTATCATTAATAGCGCGGCCATCTCCCGCGCCTCCTGAACGAGACCGTCCTCGGTTCCGGAATCCATATAGATGTGTGGCATCTGACTTCTTGGGACCTCGTAGATGATCGTAAACGGATCGTAGGCCTCAGCCTGTTCTGCGGTCGCGAACTCGACGCCCTTGGGAGTCCGCTCATCCTGAGTGCTAAAACCTGCAACATCGATGATCTTCGAGATAAAGGCATCGGCCTCATCAATTCGTGCCTGGCGCTGCGGATCCGTCGGCGCCCGAGTCCTATCTATGCCCGCTCTGATCGCCGCTGCCGACGTGCGTGCATGACTCAGCGCACCGCTGGTGCTGCCTATAGAGACGAACATATCGCTGTGACGCAGGCCCAACGCGAAGGCGCCAAAACCGCCCATAGATAGGCCAGAGATCGCTCTGCCTTCGCGCCGCGCCTCGGTGCGGTAGCGTGCATCTACCTGACCGATCACATCGATGATGATGTGATCTTCCCAATTGTTCGTCTGCCCTTGAGCGCTGGACGCATAATTAATAAACCAGCTATTGCCTGCATCCGGCAATACCACGATGAGGTCGTTGAGATTGCGCGCATAGAATGCGGCCGCGAGATTTCGCCCCCATACGGTGTAGTTCTGCATATAGCCATGCAGCAAATACAGGACTGGGTAGCGAGCCTCTGTCTCGTAATATCCTTCAGGCAGGACAATATCGAACTTCATTCGTCTGTCTACCGCTGGGCTATAGTATTCGACGGTTTCCAGACCGGGTGGTATGGGCGCAGCTACTGGTTCTAGCGAACTCACATCCTGGGCACGTAATATGCCAATCGTCATCTGCACCAGCAACACGATAATAACAAGCAGGGGTTTTAAAAATTTGATCTCGCTCATGGATTTTTCATGAAGCAACTGGCACCGAGTAATCTTTTGCATGGTGTCGAGTTTAGCGCAAATCGGCTCCTGTATCCTCCGTTTCTGGTTCTACAGCATGACGCTGAATGCTATATTGCACGGCCATGAAGCGAATAAACACAGTAGTTCTTTGCAAGCCTCTCGGCACTCTCTTCGCCATGGCCTTTCTCGCTTGCAGTCCAGCATCTGCGCAGGAAGCGGGCAAGCGTTTGTTTCTTAACAACTGCGCCGAGTGTCACCAGCGTGATGGCAAGGGCATAGCGAATATCTATCCCGCACTGGCCGGCAGCGAAGTGGTACGAGGCAGCGGCGTGGATGTCGCGCTGGTGCTGCTGATCGGCCGTGGCGAGATGCCCTCCTTCGCCGGCGCGATCAGCCATGAAGACATGGCGAGTATCATCAACTATGTTCGTAACGCCTGGGGAAACAGCGGAGAAGCGATCTCAGCGGAGACCATCGCGGAACTTCAGTAAATGAGTCACGCCTATGCAACATGCTTCAGAAGCAATTCATCGCCCAAAAACTCATTATCTAATGTCGTTATCACAGTCGCTGGGTTCATAGTTTGTAGCCCCAGCGCATGTGCTGGTGGAAGTTGCACCTTGTAAACACGCGCTGAGATCAGCGCAGAGAAAAAACAACGTAGCAGTCAAACAGTTTTTCATTACAAGTATTCACTCAATGCGAAGACTGATAAACAATAGACCGAACCAGCGACAGATTGTAATTTCCGATTTTGTCAGCTCTATGACGAAATCGAGGGAATACATTTCTTGGCCGCCGAATATTTTATTGTCGATGCAAGCAAGTCGAAGACTATTGGACTATTTCTCCTATAATGAGGTTAACTAGGGACTACCCATCTCGTCGATCTGGAGAATACATTGTGAAGTCTGACTCTGCGAAAAACCGCGCCACAGCTCTTACTGCTGTTGCACTAGTCACGAGCATGCTTATTGGTTCACAGGTATTCGCAAACTGCGACTTTGCCACCGCTGACCAGGAGATTTTTAGTGGTAGCGTCTATGTAGAAACCAACGACAATAACCGCCGCGATAGATTCGAGGTCGGCATAGAGGGCGTGAGTGTTAGCAATGGCTGTGAGGTGGTTCAGACCGATGGTGGTGGCAACTATCGAATTCCGATTCATGCAACTCAAATACTGTTCATCTCCAAACCTGCAGAATTCGATCTACCACTGGATGATAACAACCTTCCTCAGTTCTACTATAGGCATTATCCTGACGGAACTCCCAGCGAAATAGCCGGAACCTCCATAGAATGGGCGTGGCCTGTTATAGCACCCACCGGGCCGCTACCCAGCGTGATGAATTTCGGACTGCTCGCTAGAGCGCGATCGGAGCAGCAGTTCACGGCCCATGCCTTCGCGGATACTCAGGCAATGTATGACCTAGGGCAGGATATGCTGCGGGAGGATTTGATCAACCCGTTAATTGGAAACCCCTATGGTGTGGAATTTGGGCTAACAGTTGGCGACGTGGTTTATGACAACCTCGGCCTCTACGACCGTCACAAGGCGATGATGGGCTTAATGAATATCCCACAGTGGTACCTGCCCGGAAATCATGATATCAATTTCGCCTCTCCTAATGGCATCTTTGCCAACGAGACCTTCAAGAGCCACTTCGGACCGACCTACTACTCGTTCAACCATGGGAACGTTCATTTTGTCGCTCTCAACAACGTCGATTATGCCGGCGACGGTAAGAGCTACGGAGATTCCGGATACCGCGGATATATCCCCGAGCATCAACTCAACTGGCTGGAACAGGATTTAGCCAACGTTCCCACTGATAAACTTATCGTAGTAGCTACACATATACCGCTGATCAGTGAAGCTGATGATGGCCGCTCCGAACCCCACACTGGGCCCAGCACCGAAAACTTTTCGAGACTGCTGAAGATTCTCGAACCCTTCGCCAATATCTATGGGCTCGCTGGTCACGATACCAGCAATAGCTGGAAGGTCGAAGTCAATCACAGTCACGGATGGCAGGGCCGACCCTGGATAGCTCACACCCTCGCAGAGGTGCGCGGCAGCGGCTGGGCTCGCGGCCTTCGCGATGCCCGCGGTGTGCGAGATTCGATTATGGAGGATGGCAACCCGAATGGCTTCTATGTACTAAGGTTTAACGACACTGCACTTACGCCCGAGTTCATCCCCTTCCCCTTCGGCTCCGATGCCGCACAACGGCTACGCATCACACTGGACCCACCATTGACCGAGCAGGTCGCAGGCAGCATCAACCGCGGTAAAGCCCACAACTCGGTTAAAATTGTCGTAAACTTATTCGACGGCGGAGCACGAGACTCACTCTGGGCGTCTATAGATGGCGGAGAGGAGCAGGCAATGATCTATACTGTGAGAACCGACCCTTTCGTCGAGAGGCTTAGCAATGCCTATCGAGACACGGATAACGAATACAGTCCTGCGGCGCGTTCGGCGCACGTTTGGGAGGCAGACCTTCCGGACAACCTAGACCCGGGCCTTCATAGTATAGAAGTTCGATCCGAAGACGAGTTCGGTCAGCAGCAAAACGGAGCAATGACATTCGAGCTAATCGAGTAGCAACTCAGGAAAGCAAGTGATTGGTATTCTTATATTTTTCTCCGTACTGAATGTAAGGCAAAATTGAAACCCTCAAGCAATACCCAAGATTCATAACATTGAAGCACTGAAAATATTTGATCCAACGCAATTTCGGTGTATTTTCATTCAGATTCCACGCTATCACAACTCGGGATGTATCTTGAGCAAAGAAAAGTCAACAGGAAGTATTAGCCCATGGTGACTCGAGCGATTTTATTGATGTTCAGCCTGTTCACAGGCGCTCATGCTTTGGGTCAGTCGATTTCTCAGACTCCGAAGCATTACGACGGCCAGTCATTTGATCTACAAGCCCATAGAGGAGGCTTGGGCCTAGTTACAGAAAGCAGCTTGCAAGCGTTCGCTAATGCAATGCGCCTGGGCGTGACGACGTTAGAACTGGATATTCAGATTAGCGAAGATAGAGTGGCGATAGTTACTCACGACAGGCAGGTCGCCGCAGAAAAATGCCGTGACACCGCGCCACTGCACGCAGCCGACACTGAATTTCCCTACGTAGGGAAATTCATCAAGGATCTAAGTCTGGCGCAAATTCAGACTCTGGATTGTGGATCGCTAGTACTCGATGATTTTCCTCAACAGCGCTTGGTGCCAGGAGTCACAATGCCTACCTTGTTGGAGGTATTGCATCTGGTTAAGCTATATTCTGCAGACGAGCTTATTCTAAATATCGAGACTAAGGTCGAAGCGGGTGCGCCCCACGAAACTGCTCCCCGTGAACAGTTTGTCAGCCTGGTGTTACACGACATAGATATTGCAGCCATGAGAGATCAGGTGACAATTCAGAGTTTTGATTGGGCTGCACTAATGCTGATGCGGGAACGCGCAGGTAAAATTCCAATTATCGCACTGCTGGGGCAGTCCTTTCTGCGCTGCGGTGAATCCGGCTCGTCGCCCTGGACGGGCGGTATCGATGCCGATGATTACCAATGCAATCCAATCGCTATCGCCCACTCTTTCGGGGCAAGTGCTATTTCTCCGGTTCATGGTGATCCGCAGGACGGCAGCATTGGACAAACCGGCTACGTGCCCTTTGTGACAGAGAAATTTGTGCGTGACGCACATGATATTGGAATGAAAGTAATTCCCTGGACAGTTGACGACCCTGCAACGGCGACTCACCTGGTAAAATTGGGCGTGGATGGCATCATTACCAACTACCCAGATCGACTACGCGATGTTATGGCTGAGTTTAATATTCCCTTGCCGAAAGCTTATTTCCCACCGGAAAATTGTGAAACGAAACTTACGCCAGAAATGAACCCGATTCTATGCGATCTCTAAGATCTGATTTAGAGCGGAGCAGCAACTAAATACTTCAGTCTCTAGGAGATAAGATTTTCAGCGTTATTCTACTCTACCGCAATATTCCTGCACGATTGACCTACCTACTTCTCCAACCATTCGGCTTAATAAGCAGCACCGCACCCTTGCATCATTAGCTGTGAAATTGGAGGTGTTCTATTCGCTAATTTGATACGCTATCGCCAAGCACTTCTAGCGACCCACCAGGATGAAATCAAGTCAATGTCAAAAAATGCATCTATCGCCGTTTTCCTATGCTACACATTGCTGCCAGCAAGTCTATTCGCACAGACAGAAACCACCGATGCCGAGCGATCGGCGGTGCTCGCCACGATAGACGCTTTCTTCGTCGCACTCGCGAGCAGTAACCGCATCGGACTGGAGAACACAACATTTCCGGGCTCCATGTTCGTGGCGAGCACGGTGGATGCAAGCGGGCTGATCACTAATTCGACCCGCACGCGACGGGATTTTATCGCGTCACTCTCGGATGGCCGCGCTAGCAGACTGGAACGCTACTGGAACCCTATCGTCAATGTTCGCGATGGCGTCGCCCACTTTTGGGCACCCTATGACTTCCACGTCGATGGTGACTTCACCCATTGCGGCATCGATTCTTTTCAGCTGATCAGGAGTGAGGGGCGCTGGAAGATTGGCAGCTCTGCCTATACCGTGCAGCGGCAGAATTGCGAGCCCAGCCCTCTAGGCCCTGTTGATTGAGTTCAGAAGCTAGCTCGCTCGCCAGGCGTGGTAAGCAAACTGACTAAGGATGAAGATTACGGCCGGAGAGCGCCTAAGGCTGGCACTTCGATCTTCAACACCTGCCGCGTACTGCGAAGGATCGCCCAAAGATGACGGCCAACGTCCGAACGATCCCATGCGATACCCTGACCGTTCAGGCCGGGGATCCGTATCGTCGCCAGCCAGTCTAGTTCCGAGCCCTCCTTCGGCAGCGCCATGACATAGATCTCCGGATCGTCGTGTCCGCTAAGGTATAGATAACCATCTCGCCCCCATGATCCACCCGAATTACTCATAGGCGACATTCTGCGCAGAATCTCGGTCGGTATGGACCAGCTATCGAGAACCTGAAAATCGTCATCGAATTGCACCATTACTGTATTTCTGGTTTCGCCATAGGGTGCAGTCATGCCACGCTGAACGATATCGTAATTGGCAAAGGAGCCCCACCAGGAGTCGTTGAACCTATCCAGCCATGTGAATGAACCCAGCATAACACCAAAGCTATGGCTCTCTAGGTGTTGCAGTGTCGCCACATCCCAAACCTCGATGGAACTGCTCATTGGGAATCCAGGATAGTTAGAGTGCGCCGCGTACAACTTTCCATCCAGGACCACACCGCTGTCCAGATGAATAAGGGGACTGCCCGCCGTAGAACTACCTAGCAACTGCTCAAGCGCACTACCATCGTGCTTGTCGTGCTGTGTAATACGCGTATTGCTTACGGCATAGAAGAAATTGTCATCGATAGCAACGGCCTGATACGCATCATAAGCATCGAATTGCCGAACTATCTTCGCATCAAATTCAGGTACCTGGGCAAAGGCAGACGAGACGATCAGCGCGTAGGCAGGCAGCGAGGATATTTTTGAAAATTTGTAGAACGAAAAATGCATCATTATTCTTCTATTCAAAATTGAATTAGCTTAGCTGCGCAGATACGAGGCGCCGTTCACGTCGATGATAGTGCCGGTGGAAAATTCGGCACCCTCGGAAGCTAAGAAAAGCACAGCGTGAGCGACCTCTTCTGGCTGCGCGACTCGATTGAAGGGGCTCTGCGCTTTAATCTCTGCGCCTTCGAGGCCATTCAGCCGATCGGCGGTGAGTTCGGTATTAACGAAACCCGGCGCTACTGCTGCTACGAATATCTTGTGCTCGGCTAGCGCGACTGCCAGAGACTGACTGAGAGAATTAAGGCCAGCCTTACTCGCGCCGTAGGCTGGCTTCGTCGGTTCACCTCGGAACGCTCCCCTTGAGCTTATATTCACGATGCGACCACCGCCCTGGGGAATCATATGCTGCGCCGCACAGTAACAGATATTTGCAGGGCCGAGCAGGTTCGCACCGATAGTCTGTTGCCAGGCCTGCTGCCACTGCTGATAGCTTGTAGTAGCGACAGGGTGATACACGCCGATACCAGCATTGTTCACCACGATGTCGAGCCGACCGAAGTCGACTACAACCTTGTTCACCGCCCGCTCAACCTGATCAGGATCGGCGACGTCTGCCTTGATAGTGATATGTCCGTTACCTGTAAGCTCCTCGAGAGCCTCATCTGCACTCGCCTGATCGGAGCGGAAAAGCATGGCTACCCGCGCACCCTTGTTGGCAAAGGCGCAGGCGATGGCCCTGCCGATGCCGCGCGTGCCGCCGGTTACGAGTACTGTCTTGCCGGTAAAATCCATCTCTAAAGTCTCTTTCTTAACAACATCGCTTGGTGACCTGTCGATCAGCCAATACCGTCCATCTGTGCCAGGCGTTGAATCAACTCCTCGACGCGCGTGCTGTAGCCCCATTCATTGTCGTACCAACTCACCACCTTAACCAGGCGCTTGTCCATCACCTGCGTCAGTAGTGAATCAAAGATGCTGGAATGGGAGTTGCCGATAATATCGCTACTCACTATCTCTTCAGTGGAGTATTGCAATATGCCTCGCATAGGCCCTTCGGCAGCCGCCTTCATCGCCGCGTTTATCGACTCGATCGTGGCATCAGAGCCCAGATCCACGACCAGGTCTACTATGCTGCCATCCGGTATGGGTACGCGCATGGCCATACCATCCAGTTTGCCCGCCAACTCTGGTATGACCAGACCTATCGCCTTGGCTGCACCGGTTGAGGTTGGAACTATGTTGGTGGCGGCGCTACGTGAGCGGCGCTTGTCTCCACCTTGGGGCGAATCAATAAGCCGTTGATTGGAGGTATAAGCATGCACCGTAGTCAGAAGACCTCGTCGAATCCCGAAGGCGTCGTGTAGCACCTTCGCCAGTGGTGCCGCGCAGTTCGTCGTGCAGCTGGCATTACTTATTATCGTGCTGGCGGCAGTGATGACATGATCGTTCACTCCTGCTACCAGTGTGGCCTCCAGTGGGTCCTTGCAGGGCACAGTTAGCACAACCCGCTTCGCGCCAGCATCGATATGTTTCTGCAGATCTACCAGGTGTCTGAAGGCGCCGGAACTTTCGATGACGTAGTCGACGCCCAACTCCTTCCACGGCAGTTTCGCAGGGTCCTTCTCGTTCAATACTTTAAACTTGTCTCCATCGATCTCCATATCGCTGCCATCAAAACTGACGTCGCCCGGAAACACCCCGTGGGTGCTGTCATACTGAAAGGCATAGGCGAGTTGCTCGGCATTCGAGAGATCATTTACTGCAACCACATCGTAGTGTTTGCGCAGCTTGGCGATGCGCATGATAGTGCGACCGATTCGACCAAAGCCGTTTATTGCGATTTTAGGTAGTGCCACTGTCATTCTCCTTAACTACATGAAGCTACTCGGACAACATCTTCTCTGTGATATCCCAAAGCCTTAACGCGCTGTCTTCGTTCACAGCCCACGGTGAAACACCGAAGAATCTGGGAGAGTCCTCGGTAGCGAGATCGGACACATCGCAATCCTCACAGTAGAGACCGCCCGTGCCCGCGAGGGCATCACTGGTGGCCGCCCACAGTGTCGTACTGCAGCCCTGTGTCGTGGATTTGAACATGGCCGCCGCCTGTTCGGAGAGGTTACCATCGGCGTCAGTCCAGCCCAGCGCCTGCATCTCTTCATTGGGCAGATGACGCTGCAGCGGCGTGAGGATACCCCCGGGGTGAACCGAGAACGCCTGCACGCCCTGCTCGCGATATTTCATATCGAGGCCAAGCGCAAACAACGCATTCGCGGTCTTCGCCTGCGCGTAGGCCGTCCATTTCTCGTACTCAGTCGATTCGAAATTAATATCATCCCAGAGAATATCGCTGCGGCGATGTGCTGTTGAAGAGAGACTAATGACTCGAGCCGATCCAGCTTCAAGCAGCAGCGGCAATAGCTCAGTAGTTAGGACAAAATGCCCCAGATGATTCACAGCAAACTGAGACTCCCAGTTATTGCCCACGCGCGCCTCAGGGCAGGCCATGATGCCGGCGTTGTTGATGAGTAGGTCGAGCTTGGTCTCGCGATTCGCGATCGAGATCGCGTAGGTACGCACACTGGCGAGATCGGCTAGGTCCATCGCATCGACGATAACCTCGCCGTCTATACCCTTCAGGTTTTCCTTCGCCTTCTGGAGCGTTCGCACCGGCACATACACCTTCGCCCCCGCGGCGGCGAGCGCACGAGTCGTCTCCAAGCCGATGCCGGAATAACCTCCGGTCACGATGGCTACCTTACCCGATAGATTCTTGCCTGCGAGTATCTCACTCGGCTCGGACTTGGCATTGAATCCTGAATCTAGTTTCTTCTGTATTCGTGTCGACATGGGGCTCCTTTGTCGGTAAGAGGATTTGCGGCGCTATTAACGCGCGACTGCGTGCTTCTACCTTAACGGAATCTCACTCTGCTGTGAATCTATTCGAATCTCATACAAGTGCAAACTAATTGGGATACATCAATATTATTGATGTACAACAGTTGTAGTATCTCATCTACCGAATTTCACCATGCCCCGCTCGGTTTGCGACCGAGCTTCGATCGTTCTTCCGAGCCGACATCGACGTGATAACTCTACGATTCTGGGGCTGTTTAAGGCTGCCTTAAGAGAGTTCGAATAGCATGTGAAGGAACATACATTTTTGCTAGGGGACCAGTGCTGGTTCTCATTTCTAACGGGGAACACCCATGAACGAACTGAATCAACGTAGCTCTTATTCACCGATTACGATATCCATACACTGGCTAACAGTCATTCTAATGATTGGAATCTATGCCTCAATCGAACTGCATGAATTGATTCCAAGGAGCAATCCGCTGCGCGGGGCTACTGAAGACTGGCACATCTATCTAGGCTTCACCCTGTTCGTGTTGGCGGCATTCAGACTGGCGATCAACCTGAGGATGCAGGCGCCGCCTATTACGCCAAGCCCGCCGAATTGGCAGATGCTAATCACGAAAGGAATGAAGTTCTATCTTTACGCTCTCATGCTATTAATGCCTATCCTGGGCTGGGTGTATCTGAGCGCGAACGAGGAATCTATTTCGTGGTTCTTCGTGCCACTGCCAGCGATAGCGCCTGCCTCGGAGTCACTCGCCGAGTTCGCCGAAGAGGCGCACGAACTGTTTGGTCTATCCGGTTATCTCTTCATCGGAGTGCATGCCGCGGCAGCCTTATACCATCACTATCTTGTTAAGGACGACACCCTGCGCCGAATGCTGCCACAGTTTCTAACACGCCGATAGAAATCCTCGAGCGAGACTGCCAGCGCGCCAAGGATGCAGATGAATGGTCGGCAATAACTTAGGCCAATTTACACCGACTGAGGTCGCTACTCGTCCTTCGGACCGATCCACTCGAAGGGGTTGTGCGCCAACTCCCAGAGATGTCCGTCTGGATCTTTAAAGTAGCCGGAATAGCCACCCCAGAAAACTTTCTGCGGCTGCTTAACCAGGGTCGCGCCAGCTTCGACAGCCTCTGCCATCGCGGCATCGACTTCTGCCTCGCTCGCCAGATTGTGGGCGATCGAGAAACTGTTGAAGCCCTCACCCACTCCCGACACCGTAGCATCTTCGGCCAGTGCCTCCCTCCCATACAGACCCAACCAAGTTCCATTGAGCGTGAAGAAGGCGACCTCCGGCGGTGACTCGAGCTGTGGAAAGCCGAGGCCGTCGCGGTAGAATTTCACTGACCGTTCGATATCGGCTACACCGAGTGTAATCATGCTCATTCGTGGTTTCACTTTTCCGCTCCTTAGATACCGTGCCGCGTCGGTGACATCAATGATCTAAATTCTACTCCCCATTTACCATTTCTCTTGCTTAGCACCCAAACCGCAGGGCCGGTTAAGTAGTGAAAGCCATTCGGATCGAAACGCTCGAAGCTCAGTTCCACTATGACCTGAGTTGGCGTGACATGCACTATCTCAAGATCGCCCAACTCGCTGCTATGCCAATTCTCTCGCTCGCGCATGCGCTCGAAATTCATCGAAACGATAGGCGAGCCCACATCCTCGGCAAGTATGTACTGGCCTGCACTCAACATAACTTGTGGCACATGATTGACTTCGAGAAGTGCCGCGTTGTCCGCTGAATTGAATGCCACGAAAAATCTATCCACCATAGCAATCGCTTCTCTTTGAACAGCTACGAGAGGCTCGTCGATTGAATCCGCCTGCAACTGGCCGGGAACCCGATACTGCATACCCCAATGACCATCCTGACGCGTCACGACATAGAACACATAACCGCGGCTAATCACATCCCCGGCCGCGTTAAGACGGCTGTATTCGACCTCAAAATTAACCTTCTCCGGCGATGACTGCCGCGGCGTGATTGTATCGAAACGACTACTTGCCCAGCCTTGCTGCCTTAAGACGTCGAAATCGGTTTCGAATTGTGCAGGCTCATTCGCAACGAAAAACCTCAAGGGCCCGTGAGTAATATGAGGGTAGTTTAACGTGTCTCGAATTGCGTCGTTGTCTGCGGTATTCCATGCCTCAAGAAAACTCTCTAGTGCGGCTCTGGCTTCCAATTCTGAATCCCCCGATTGAGCGGCTAAGTTAGCGCTGAACAATACGACAAACAAAGCTGCCCACAGCACAGCCATTAAATGTTTACGAGAAAAGATTAGATCCAACGCCTTACCTTGTTCTTGTAGGCGAGATATTCATCACCAAATTTTAGTTCGAGGTAGGCCTCCTCTTTTGCTATCGCTACATGAAAGAGTAGAAACGCTGCAGGAACGAAACTGATGAATATCCAGAAATTGTTACTGGCGATACCAATCCCGATATTGATTAGGCAGAAGCCTGTATAGATAGGATTACGCGACCAGGCATAAAGGCCCGTCGTCACTATGGCGGAGGTTGGCTTCCAGGGTTCTATTGCAGTTCCCGCGCGCTTGAAAGAGCTATTTACAATGATCGCTATCGCCACTCCAAAGATCACGAACAGGTAGCCAAAAATCTCAACCGATTCTGGCACTCCAAGCCCGAGCGGCCATATCGACTGTAGTCCAGCACCGATCAAGATAAGAGATGCGAATATCGCCGGAGGTGGAAACTTTACGGCTGCACCTTTCTTGTCTGATGCCACCGACTCGGAATCATTCGATTCAATGGTCATTGTCTTCCCTATAGGATTCGAAAGTTTAAGTCGGCAGTATATACCGAACGCCAGTGATCCCGTTAAATGCTCTTGCATGGCAAAAGCACTGCCGGACATCTAAATCGAAGACTCAGTCTCTTTTCTGCCAGGCATCTGAAAATGGCAAATATTGAGTCCACGCTCTGGATACTTGTCTGTGAACTCCGGCGCTACCGGCAGCTCACCAATATAGTGCCCATCCGGGTTGTGCTTCTCGAATAGCTCTTGCAGAAAATCCGAACTCAGAAACGGGCTATTAATAGTAGCAATGACATTCGCCCCGGGCGCACAGAGAGACCTCAGCTTCTTCATCACGGCGCCATAATTTTTCGCAGCATCGAAACTGCCCCGCTGCAGAGTGGGTGGATCGATAATCACGAGATCATATCGTCCGAACTGCTTTATTCTGCCCCATGACTTAAAGAGATTATGGGGAATCGACTTTACTGATTCAAGGTTTTGCTCATTCAACACATGGTTGTGCTCGCCCCATTTTATACTCGGCTTGCTCATGTCCACGTTTGTTACCGAACGCGCACCGCCGGCCAGCGCCGCAACAGAAAGAGAACAGGTGTAGGCAAACAGATTGAGCACATTCGCATCGCTGCTATTTTCCAACAGCCAACTCCGCAGACAGCGCATATCGAGAAATAGACCGTTATTCTGTTGCGCACCAGGGCGCACCTCGAAGCGCAGGGTTCCCTCGGTGACTATTAATTGAATAAGCTCAGTCCCATGCAAAATCTCGGCAGGCGCGCC
>CAXBLN010000062.1:0-19707 GCA_963976555.1 uncultured Gammaproteobacteria bacterium | reverse complement strand
AACTGGTATTGGACAACGACCCCAATAGCGCCCGTTCCGCAGACACCGTTACGACGATGAAGGCGAGACACATCATCGAAAGCAAGCAGTGGAAGACGCAGCCGTTCTCGGATGATCTCGATGACACCGAATTGCTGGCACTGGGCCTCAGCGCGGCAAGTCTCGGCGATCTGGCACTCGCCAATCAAGTCGTTGCAAAACTGAGCAGCATGGTCGCGGCTAGCCCCAATAATGTGGGGCTTAAGCTAGTCCACCACGAAGTCGCCGCACTCACGCTGCATAAGGAGTCCATGCAAAGCTCGATGGTCGATGTAGCTAAACGCCATCAAGCTATCGACCTGATGAAGGCAGCGATGACGCTTAAGGAGACCCAACGCCCTCCGAACGGAGCGGCTACCCCACTGAAGCCTGTACACGAACTCGCCGCGGAAATGCTGTTGGAGATGGGTAGATATGATGAAGCGGCCAAACTGTTCGCTGTCTCCCTGCAGCGCCTGCCGAATCGTCCCTGGTCTCTACTGGGAGCAGCGCGCAGCCATGCGGGTTTAAATGACAAGGCGAAAGCATCGACCATGTATCACGCGCTACTGGACGTGTGGAGCGATGACAGCCACCCTGCGGTTCGGGAAGCCAGACAATATCTCAGCAACTAAACGAGCATGCAGAGCACTGCAGATAAACAGAAGAAGAGAATACGTATGAGCAATGAGGAACTAGAAAAAGTCGCTGGCAATGGTTTGATAAATCGACGCCACCTACTCGGACTCGGCCTGGCTGGAGTAGGTGCAGCGGCAACTGGAAACTTGCTTGGCGCGGATAGCGGATTAAATCTGGAAATTCCAGGATGGTCGAAGCAACCGGGGCCAGGCGCGAGTGGCTACGGTTCGCGTTCACGCTTCACAGAAGACATACAAAGAATGTCGGGGCGCCCTAATCCCCTCTATCCTGGTGGCGGTGCGTCACGCTCTCCACTGCATCAACTACAGGGCAGCATCACCCCGAACAGCCTACATTTCGAGCGGCATCACGCCGGCGTTCCGGATATCGATCCGGCTCAACACAAACTCGTCATTCATGGACTGGTCCGTCAACCGCTGGTATTTAGCTACGAAGATCTGTTGCGTTATCCAATGGTGAGCAAAATCTATTTTCTCGAATGTTCCGGCAACAGCGGAACCCTGTTTGGTCCCAACCCCGTCGACGGCACGGCGCAGAGCATTCACGGCCTCGTCTCTGGTGCCGAATGGACCGGCATTCCGCTGTCTACATTACTGGATGAAGCCGGAGTAGACCCCCGAGCGCGATGGATCAATGCCGTGGGTGCCGATGCCGCCAGCATGGGTCGCTCTGTTCCTCTCAATCGTGCTATGGATGATGTGATGCTCGCCTTGTTTCAAAATGGCGAACCAGTGCGACCGGAGCAAGGCTATCCGATGCGCCTGTTCGTACCCGGCTGCGAGGGTAATATAAGCGTGAAGTGGCTGACGCAGATAAAGCTCACTACCGAGCCCAGTCATTTCCGTGACGAGACTAGCAAGTACACGGATACGAGGCTGGATCGCCAAAGCCTGCAGTTCACCTATCCCATGGACACGAAGTCAGTTATTACCTCACCCTCCGGCCAGATGAAACTGCCCAGGCAGGGCATCTATCAGGTGAGCGGCATCGCCTGGTCCGGCCGTGGCAGTATTCGCCGAGTCGAGGTGAGTGCAGATAGCGGACGAACCTGGGCCGACGCGATGATTCAGTCCCATCAGAGCGAGAAGGCACTGGCAAGATTTAGGATTCCCTGGGAATGGTCGGGAGGCGACGCCGTGTTGCAAAGCCGCGCGACCGATAGCCAGGGCAATGTACAACCTACTCGTACGAGCCTGGTCAACGAGAAGGGCAACATCAGTACCTATCATTTTCACGGCATACAGAGCTGGGCTGTGAATACCGCAGGAGACGTTGCCAATGTCTACGCTTAAGAATCTCGTCACTGCCTGTGTCATTTCAGGCAGTCTAGTGGCCGGCTTATCTGTAGCGGTGCACGCGCAATCGCTGGGTACTCCAGTGAACGAGAGCCAACTTGCGGGTTTCGATCAGATCGCTGCACCCGATGGCAGCGGCTATCCACAGGGAGGTGGCACAGCCATTCAAGGCAAGGTCATCTTCGAGCGCCGCTGCGCTGCCTGTCACGGCATCAATGGCGAGGGTACATCTGCCCAGACACTCCTGGTCGGCGGCGATATGCAGTCCGAAGGGCGTCCGGTTCGCACCGTGGGAAGTTACTGGCCCCATGCAAGTACACTTTTCGACTATGTGCAGCGCGCTATGCCGGCAGATGCTCCGAAATCTCTATCAAGTTCTGAGGTCTATCAGGTAATCGCCTATGTACTTCATTTGAACGGCATCGTCGAGGATTCACTGGTCCTGAATTCAGAGTCCCTGATGCGCGTCCAAATGCCTAATCGGGACGGCTTCATCGATAGCAGCCAAGCCCCGTAATACCTCCTCTGGGAGCCTCCTAACCAGTCTGTAACCATCTGTTACGGGAGGTTCCCTAGTCCTCGAATTGCAAGTATGATCCCCTCGCCTTCGGAATATAAGAATAAGAGAGAATCCAATGAGAAAGTCGTGGCTAAGTTTGTGCCTAATCAGCGCAGTAGTAGCTCTATCGTTTTCGAAATCACTTTATGCTGCTGAAGGGCTAATTATGCCCCTCATCGAAGGCAAGCCGGGCTTCGACGATTTTCAGAATATGGCACCCTCTTCCGTGCTGGCACGGTCCATGGCCAAAGTGGACAATTTCGTCCAGCGCGAGCCCGAGCCGGGCGAGCCATCGGCGCAGCGCACCGAGGTTTATATCGGTTACGACAGGGAAGAACTCCATGTAGTCTTCCTCGCCTTCGATACAAATCCAGATCAGATACGTGCCAATCTCTCGTCCCGTGAAAACATAGACGGCGATGACCACGTCGAGATCACCTTCGATACGTTTAACGATCAGCGCGCTGCCTTCTCCTTCCGTACAACTCCGCTGGGCATTCAATGGGATGCCCGTTGGACAGAGGGCTCTTCACGTCGCGGCGGCTTCGATACGACATTGGAGATGGTGTGGGAGAGTGATGGCGTGCTTACAGAACAGGGCTATATGGCGAGAATGTCTATTCCCCTGCGCAGCCTGAGATTTCCGGACAGAGCAGAACAGACCTGGCGCATCCAGTTCGCTAGAAATATTCCACGACTGAGTGAAGAATCCTATTGGCCCCCCTACTCTGTCGATGTAGAAGGCCGCCTCAACCAGACTGCCATGCTTTCTGGCATTAGAGACGTATCGCCGGGCAATAACTCACAGATCATTCCCTTCATCTTTGCGAGAGAAGTCGACTCCTTAGACTTGGGCGCAACAGGCGGCCCGAAATTCGATCGCAGCTCCGAGCAGGATGTTGGGCTCGATGCAAAATTTGTATTCAACGATTCGATGGTACTCGACATCACCCTCAATCCAGACTTCTCTCAGGTAGAATCGGATCAGCCGCAGGTCACCCTGAATGAGCGTTTCGAAGTTCAGTTTCCCGAGCGCCGGCCCTTCTTCGTAGAAAACGCTGACTTCTTCGCCACTGACTCGACACTGGTGTTTACCAGAAGAATTATAGATCCGGAGGGTGGTGCGCGCTTTACCGGTCGCGCGGGCAACTATGGCTTCGGTACCATCCTGATTAACGACGAGGCTCCGGGACTGAACCGAGCGGCAGACGACCCTCTACAGGGAGAGAAGGCCAATATCGCGATCCTGCGTGGCTTCATGGATATCTCCGATCAGGACCGTGTGGGCCTACTGCTGACCAATCGCGACCTGGGCGATGGCTATAACCGCGTGGCCAGCGTCGACGGCCGCTTCAAACTGAACAATAACTGGACCACTCAGCTGCAGCTGGTGGGCACAGAGAGTGAGCCGGCGAATGGTGGGGCCGAAACTACAGGCTACCAGCGCAACATCCAAGTCAATCGTGCTGGCCGCACCTTTAGCAATCACACTCATTTCATTGAAACCACCAGCGACTTCCGTACTGAGCTCGGTTTCCAGTCTCGCTTCTTCCGCTCCGACTCCTCAGGCATACATCAGCGCGTAAACTTTAACTTCTATCCGGAAGATTCCTCTATTAACCGATGGAACGCTAACCTCTTCGGCGTATATATCGACGACATCGGGGGCGATAAGATATTCACCCAACTAGGGCCGGGATTTGGTATCAATTTTGATACCAATGTATTCAATCTCAGCTACACAGACTATTCGGAGACGCTGCGACCGAAGGACTTCGCTGGCATACTAACGAATCGCGTCTATAAGTATGACGACGTGCAGTTCAGCTATACGAACACGACGCTGAACACGCTTTCGTTCAGCGCCGACTTCAGGACAGGTACAACATTGAACCTGGTTCCTCCCAGGGGTACCCTGCCTAACATCGCGGACACCACGCGATTTAGTTTCGACATGCTGTGGCGCCCGTTTGACCGACTGCGTATTTCCAATACATTCTTCAACACAGACTTGAAAAACGAAGCGGGTGGCGCTGACATCTTCACCAACAAGATTTTTCGCAGTAACTGGAACTATCAGTTCACCAAGGAATGGTCGCTGCGTTTCATCACCCAGTATGATGAGACAGATGCCGGACCGGCGTCGAGACTCGTGGATGACGAAAACCTGAACTTTGACCTGCTGCTGCGCTACGTAATCAACCCTTGGTCTGCGTTGTATGTTGGCTACAACACCAACCAGAGCAACTTCGACATCGTCGAGATGGAAGGAGAAAGAGAAGTCGTTGTGTCGAGCGATCTGAGACAGGACGGCGACCAGGTATTCGTAAAATTCTCCTACCTCTTTCAGCGCTAACTCCCATTGCAAAGTTAGCGGGCGGACCTTGTGTCCGCCCATTTCTGCCAAGAACAATCAAGCCGCCCTCCTGTCACAAATTATTACATACGCCCAAAAATTCTCCGGCTGCGATGAGAATGAAAACTTCTCACCCCAAGACCCGTAACGCACGCCTGTAAGCTACTAGTTCCGTGCACTTCAGCGGCACTCCAATGTAAAACCCCAACAATGAGAAATAGGCTGCGTATTCCAGTCCCAAGGGAATACTCGCCTGAGCATGGAGTGCGTTGGCACAGTTTGAGCTAAGCGTTGTATACTGGGAAGGCCTCCAAAACTTTGGCGAACAACAGTTAGCGAAACAGTCCAGACGCCTTTCAAAAGTAGGTGGATGGAGGCAAAACCGATCGGGGAGTTGGAACATGATAGACAAAATAATTAACTGGCCTGCGCCAGCCATCAAACGAACACTCATCATCTCATCAATTCTGCTGGGCAGCCTTTTAAGCACAGGCCTATCTGCACAGAATGCCACCGAAATTCGACAGCAGTATCCACAGATAGCGGATCTATTCAATGCATTCGATGTAACCCAGGCCAAGGCGCTTGAGGAGATTGTCGCGATCAATGCCAACCCTGCTACGCAGCAGGCTCAGAACGAGCTGCAGATGGATCTGAACATGCGAGCAAACATGACCATGAGCGAGATGATGGCGGAAGGGGGTCATAACGGCAACATGGCGATGGGCATGAGCAATGGCCCACACCACGACCTCGAAGTTCAGGCGAGAATGCGACTTTTAGAGATGACGCGCGGCAAGTATAGCCACGAGGAAGCAGAATCTGCATTTAACAACAGCTCAGCCATCAATCGCCACACAGCAGAAGTATTCAAACGTGGCCGAGGTTTCGAGGAACGACTGTTTGTTATTTATATAGACGACTCTATTGCTGACAAGCGCGCCGCCGTAGCTACTGCGATTGAAGAATACCTCAGTGACGATCAGCATTCTGTGGCCACTTCTCCGAAGGAGAGCGACTACCTGGTAGAGCATGATCAGGCGAATGGGCTTAAGTCTGCGTTCCCGCTTCTACGTGGTTTTCTCTGGACTCATCAATGGCTGCAACTCGCCGCGCTGGAAGCAGTGATCTTGCAAGGCCTGGATAGCCAGTTCAATGGAGGCGTTGACGTAGCTCTTGAGCGTTTCTGGAACAAGGTCGGCTCCTCGGGAGGCATGACTATGTTCCCTGCCCCTAGCGAACTACCTATGTCCCCTGCTATTGCGCCCGACCTTTACAGTCAGTCGCCTACGGCTGCGATTATCCTCGACAACCTAAACCTGCTAGAAACAGTTATCGCAGATATCCTCGCTTTTCCAAACGTCGAGAATCGTGACGAGCTGATGGATCAAGCCGTCGCCTTCTTTACCGACAAGGAATCCAACAATGCGGAGTCGATGGATTATCTTCTCTTCGCACTGCGAGGCGGCATCTACAATCAAGGCGGCCCTGCAGTCGGCGAACTTATGCAGTCGGAACGCAACCGTGCTCGTGAAGCCATGAATATGCAGCATAATATGATCATGTCTTCACCACAGTAGATTTTCCCACTTCGAAAAAGGGGCTGTATCTTGCGATACAGCCCCTTTTTCGTTGCATTGAGTCAGGGAATTCCTCTTTGTTTGATAGACGCTTGCGTTGCCCCTGTCGAAACGGGAAACTAGCCTCATGACTCGCGCAATGTCTCGCATGATGAAAGCCGCACTAGTGATAGTGATTCTGGTGTGCGTTCCACTCGGTCTTGTTTTCTTCAGACCCGAACTTCTTTTGAGCGCACTGGCTAAAAGCACTGCAAGCTCTTTAGGCTATGAGATCACCTCCATGCAAGTGAGTCAGCTTGGCCTTAGCTCTACGACCCTGTCGCAGCTCAGTCTGCGAGCCGAAGATCAAGAGTTAGACTTGAAAGACATCGTAGTCCGCTACTCTCTCACTCAGCTTTTTGCTGTTCAGGTGGAGTCTGTAGAGATAACTGAACTCGAGGTTCGCATGATAACCGCCGCCAGTTTATCAAATGAAGAACCGATTACTTTCGTATCAATTTTCGAAACCCTGGACGACCTGCCAATTAATTCGCTAAGTCTCCCAAGTATCAATATTTACGCAGATGACGATAGCTATGAAGCAGCAATGAGTCTGCAGAGCCCGCCTTTGCAGATCGAAGGCTCAGCCCTGTTAAGCTCCATGGAAGCGACTCTGCTCAGCTACAGCATGCAGCGTACGGGCAGTAATCGTCTTCAGATCCAGTCCAGCGTCCTGATGCATGACGAGTTGGTCTTCGAGTCCGATCTCGAGCTGAATGCAGCGGCAGATGAAGTAGCGGTGATCGCAACTGGACTACTTCTGTTGCCCCCGCTGCGCGAACAGCTACAGCAGCTACTACCGGCAACGACCGTGGTGTACAACGAGCGCATCTCCTTCAATAGCCAGTTTAATGTGCGAGAAATCTTTGGCGAGCCGACCCTAAGCGATATTCACGCAGTCATCGATAGCCCCAACTCAATGTTACATATAAGCCAGCAGTCGGACCTCGGTGCTAGCGATATCCAGCTGCGGCTTCCCATAGACCTACAGGGAGATATTAGAAATTTCAGCGGTGATTTCCGCCTTCAGCTAGATGAAATCTTCGGCACCGGTAGCTGGACTCAGGCAGATGCTGAATATCGCGGCGAGGGAAGTTTCCAGGGGCTAGAGCTTGCTTGCACTTCATTCTCTGATTGCGATTTTCAGAGCGACTGGCAGAGCAATCTGCTCAGCTGGCGTTTCGGCGAGTACTTTGGTGACAACCTCCGAGTGAGCGCGCCGCTAAGATTTAACTATGCGAACGACGAGATGCGTCTGGCGACAGATCTAGTTCGGGTCGCTATCGCCTCTGTGCAAGATTCCTCGGACCCGGGTGGAATGAAACTCTCAACCAGTCTGACCTTGGATGAATTTGAATTGCGTGTGGGTGATCTTATTAGCGGCGGATTCAACTTCGAAAGCCAATCCTTGAGCCTGGATAATAATATTGCCGAACTAACAAACCCCGCCTACTCCGGGAAATTGCAGATCGAGGAGGACGTCCTCACTGGAATCCTCGAATTCGACCTCGATCAGCGCCTGCGACTGGGAATCGGCTTGCAACATTTTTTTCTCAGAGACACTGGAGACGCAGTCCTACAATTGGGCGCACATACCTTTAGCGAGGCGGAACCATTCTCGTCACTAATTGCAGCCAAACAGATCGATGGGGATATTGTAGCGGGGCAGTGGGAGGGACTGGCGAATATATCCTGGAGCAAGCAGCCGGATGCGAGCTGGAGCTTCGGCGGCCCCATCGCACTAAAGGTCGATAGCCTTAGCGGCTATTACGCAGACTATTTCTTTGTCGACTTTAGTACCGACCTATTCGCAGAGGCGACTACGCCGCCGGGAATTGCGGTTACGAACGCGGCGAGCGCTTCAATAGCACGTATCGATATTGGCCTGCCCCTTGAAAACCTTTCCTGGAACTACCAATTCGATAGCCGGACGGAGGTGGTACAGATCAGTGACTTCACAACCACGCTTTTGGGCGGCACGCTAAGTGTCCCGGCCGCACGCTACAATCCGGCCAGGGATCGCCAGCAAGTTGATGTGATACTGGCCGATCTCAACGTGGAAGGACTGGTGGGTCTCGCGGAATATCCTAACCTGCAGGCCGATGGTCTGATTAGCGGCTACCTCCCCTTCATCATAGAGGGCAACGCCATCACGATCGAGAAAGGCTTGGTGGGCGCACTCAATCCTGGGGGTAGCATTCGCTATACACCGAGCAATCCTGTGCCAAGTACGAACCAAAGCCTGCGTCTGGTTAATCAGGCTCTATCGAACTACCAATACCAAACTATGAACACGGAAGTCACTTACGATGCCGATGGGGAATTGTTGCTGGGTGTTCAACTGCGCGGTAGCAATCCCGGAATGAACAACGGCCAGGCAATCAATCTAAATGTGAATATATCCGACAATATCCCCTCGCTACTAAGGCGAGCCGAGTGATTACGGATGAGCTGGAACGATTTGTAAATCCACGGTAACGAATACAATTTCCGGATGTCTAACAGGCAGACGAATAAAACTTAAGCATAGGTTCATGTTTAGCCTATATACTAGTACGTAGAATGCTCATTTGGATCAGGCAGAACTATGCAAATTCACACCTACTATAGACCGCTTCGGCTTGCTTGCAGCTCTACACTGCTAGCGGCAGCCCTCGGCGCCTGCACGCCCACTATTCAGGTAGCAGTGCCTAACGAACCGATAACCATCAATCTCAACGTCAGAATCGAGCATGAGATACGCGTTAGAGTCGAAGAGGATTTAGAAGATATTTTTACCCTAGACAGCGGGTTATTCTGATGAGAAGAAGCACTATGAAAAAAGTATTATCCAAATTTCTGTTGATAATGAGCATTCTGCTCGTGCTACCCGCGAGCTTCGCGCTTACTCTGCAGGAAGCGAAGAACGAGGGCTTGATCGGTGAATTGCAGAGCGGCTATATCGGCCTGGTTGTCGAATCCGCCCCTGCCGAGGTCGTTGCCCTGGTTCGCGATGTCAATAATCAGCGTCGTGAGCTATATCGGCAGATCGCTCAGCAGAACGGCATTAGCGTCGAACAGGTTGCGGTCTTGGCCTTCACAAAGGCCGTGGAAGCAACTCCAGCGGGACAGTATCTTCAGGATGCCAGCGGCGCCTGGGTAAAAAAATAGTCCTAGCCCGCTTGCGAGCGCTTATCCCTGCACAATAGCGTGCCCATCACCCTACTGCGGAAGCATTCTGCGCCCTTCGATTCATCAAGAATCCTATTATGTCTAGCATTCTCATCTGTTCTGAATCACAATCTAAAGTACTAAACGGAGCCCGACTGGCTCCGAAGACTTGAGGTGGTAATGCAGAGCGTACTTTTCGACCCTAAAACCAAGACGACACAATTCGGCGGCGACGAACTACTTGCCGTCTGGAAGGAACAGACCGAGACGATTCTCTGGATCGACCTCTTGGATTATGAAGAAAGGGAAGAGAGGACCATTCTTGAGGGCCTGGACCTGCACGAATTAGCCATTCAGGATGCACTTAGAAAACGCCACCCACCCAAACTGGAGAGTTATAAAGAGCACGAGTTTCTTATACTCCGTGATCTGGAAGGCACTGGCCAGCCGCTCGAGTATCAGTTCTTCCCACTCTCCATTTTCATAAAGGACCGCATCCTCATAACGCGACACCGGAAAAAATCTGAGAGTACGGTATGGCTGGCAGATAAGATCGAGAGAAACCCGGAGACGATTGCTGATGGACCCGCGGCCTTGGCACTTTGGCTGGCAAATCACCTTTGTCGCCGTTATGTGAAGACACTTATCGAGTTCGAACCGCGCATGGACATCCTGGAGACCGAGATGTTCGCCAAGCCCAACGATGAGCTACTCTCCGAGATCACAAAATACAAATCAAGGCTGCGCTATTTCAAGCGTCACACTAACTATCATCAGCTAATTACAGTGACATTGAAGGAGGAGCCGCCGGCCAGGTTCCGTAAGGCGCTCTCACATCAGATTATCGACCTCTACGAACAGGTCGAGCGATCACTCAGCCTCGCGAGCCTATACTACGATGTACTTACTGACCTGTCCGACGGCTATCTGGCGCTTTCGTCGCATCGCCTGAACAAGGTCATGCAAGTACTCACAGTAATCACCGTGATCTTCGTACCACTGACCTTCGTCGCGGGTCTGTATGGCATGAACTTCGAATACATTCCTGAACTCGGCATCAGGAGTGGTTATTTTATAGTGCTTGGATTCATGGCCGTAGCTGCGATCGTGCAGCTCATACTGTTTCGACGTAAGGGGTGGTTATAGTGGACGGTGAGTTAGAGCTGATTGACCAATTAGCCGATCCTGGCATCTGGGCAAAATGGCTCGAAATGCTGCAGTCGTGGTTCATAACAGACGTCTTCGTCATTGATACGCTCATCTGTCTCGCCATCATAGTACTGGCCGCAACAATCGCCTGGCCGATTGCATCTGGCCTTCGGCGCAAAATTGAACAGCTTTCCGAACGACAGGCACGCTTTCCAATTCTGGTTCGAATTTGGAAAACCGCCACAGATATTTCTTTTCCGGCTATATGGTTGTTGCTGCAGTGGGTATCCGTCCTCGTCACTGAACAATGGGATGTTTCCAATTCATCGCTGGTAGTTACCACGAGCCTGCTTACGGCATGGGTAATCATAGAAACCGCGACTATCTTCGTAAGCAGCCATTTCTGGTCACGCACAATTGCCGTTAGCGCATGGGTTATCGCCGCGCTGAACATCCTGGGCGTTCTCGATCCAACGATTGCGTTTCTCGACGGCATATCCTTTAGTCTTGGGCAGACGAGTATTTCCGTCCTCACTATCTTGCAGGCGTTAGTCACTCTGGGAATCCTTCTGTGGATAACTTCCGTGGCCGGTCAGGTCACCGAAAGCAAGCTGAAGTCTTCGAAGAACCTCTCGCCGTCCATTCAAGTTCTGACCATTAAGTTTATGCGCATAGTGTTGAGCGCACTTGCCTTCATCATGGCGCTGGGAATTGTGGGTGTAGATCTCACAGCGTTTGCTGTCGTCGGCGGCGCCGTCGGTGTCGGCATCGGTTTCGGTTTGCAGAAGATCTTTGCTAATTTGATAAGCGGTTTCATCCTGCTTATGGACAAGTCCATCAAGCCCGGCGATGTCATCGTAGTCGCAGACTACTACGGGCGCGTAGATACGCTAACCGCACGCTACGTCTCCGTCCTAACCCGCGACGGCGTAGAGCATCTGATTCCCAACGAAGAGCTGATAATCAATCGTGTGGAGAACTGGTCTCATTCACAAAATTTGTTGCGCCTGCGGCAGGTAGTGGGTGTCCACTATAAGGCCGACCTGCACAAGGCTATTAAGCTGTGTAAGGAAGCCGCAAGCGAAACTGAGAGAATACTTAGCGACCCGGCTCCAAATTGTCTGGTGAAGGGCTTCGGAGACAGCTCTGTAGATCTGGAGATGCGCGTCTGGATAAACGATCCAATGAACGGACGTGCCAACGTGATCAGCGAGCTTCTCATTCGCATATGGGATAAGTTCCACGCCAACGATATCGAAATACCTTACCCGCAACGCGACCTGCACCTGCGATCTTCAGACATAGGCGGCCTGCCGACCAGCGCTGACTAAAAAACTCGTAGACACTCAAACCCCAGGCTATAAAATGAAGCAATACGGAGTTATCGATCTCGATAGCTCACTGGAGACATTGAATGAAAATTATACTGCTTTCACGCAACCCGAAGCTGTACTCGAGTCGACGACTGATCGAGGCTGCTACGGAGCGCGGGCACGAAGTACGCACCCTGGACGCGCTGCGCTGTTACATGAACATTACATCACACAAGCCCTCGATTCACTATAAGGGTGAAGAGATTAAGGGGTACGACGCAATTATCCCGCGTATCGGCGCATCAGTAACGTTTTACGGTACCGCGGTTCTGCGTCAGTTTGAGATGATGCGCCTCTATCCATTGAATGAGTCTGTAGCAATCTCCCGCTCTCGTGACAAGTTGAGAGCCTCACAACTGCTTTCTCGAAAAGGCATTGGCCTACCCATCACTGGCTTCGCGAACAAGCCCGATGATATTCCCGACCTTATAAAAATGGTGGGCGGTGCCCCACTGGTTATCAAACTGCTCGAAGGCACGCAGGGCATTGGTGTCGTACTGGCGGAGACGCGAAAGGCGGCGGAGAGTGTGATCGAGTCTTTTCTTGGACTGCAGATTAGTGTCTTAGTTCAAGAGTACATTGCCGAGGCCGGAGGTTCGGATATCCGCTGCTTCGTAATCGGCGATAAAGTCGTAGCATCAATGAAACGACAGGCACTTGATGGCGAGTTTCGTTCGAATATTCACAGGGGTGGCTCTGCCTCCATCATTAAGATTACTCCAGAGGAACGATCTACGGCGGTTCGCGCCGCGAAGACTATGGGCTTGAATGTCTGTGGTGTAGACATACTTCGATCCAACCATGGACCTGTTGTTATGGAGGTGAATTCGTCACCAGGGCTGGAAGGAATAGAATCGGCTACTGGCAAAGATATCGCCGGCATGGTTATCGAATTCATGGAGAAGAACATGAAAGCTGGAAAATCGAAAACTCGAGGAACGGGCTAAACCATGAAATCTAAGCGAACTAAGCGCGAGCCTTTCGTCATTGGCGATGTGTCGGTAAAGGCAGGAACACAAGAGGCGATTGATCTCTCGATTCCCGCACTCTATACACACAACCCCATGTCCTGCCCTGTGTATGTTATACACGGCAAGGAGGATGGGCCGATTCTTTTTCTCTCAGGTGCAATCCACGGTGACGAGATTAACGGCGTGGAGATAATTCGGCGTGTGCTAAACCGTAAATCGCTAAAGCGCGTGCGTGGCACCATCGTGGCCGTTCCCGTTGTCAATATTCTTGGCTTTATCGCCCAGACTCGATACTTGCCAGATCGCCGCGACTTAAATCGTTCTTTCCCCGGCTCGGACAAGGGTTCTCTTGCTGCGCGCATGGCGAACCTCTTTTTGACACAGATAGTCTCAAAGTGCACTCACGGAATTGACTTACACACAGCGGCCATACATCGAGATAATTTTCCGCAAATTCGCGCCGAGTTAAGCGATCCGGAGATCGAACGAATGGCGAGGGCGTTTAACTCACCCGTTATAGTCAACACGCCCGTCGCAGAAGGAACGCTCCGAGATGCTGCATCGAAAATGGAAATCCCGGTTATTGTCTACGAGGCTGGCGAAGCACTGCGCTTCTCCGAACTGGCGATTCGGGCAGGCGTCAGCGGTATAGTCTCGGTCATGCGCGAACTGGAAATGATACCTAGGCTCAAATCCAAGGCAAAAGATATTGATCCCTTCGTCGCGAGATCGAGCTACTGGGAACGAGCGGCGAAGAGCGGAATTTTGCGTGCCGCTAAGTCCCTCGGCGCAAAGGTAGGTAAAAACGAAGTGCTGGGCGTGATTTCCGATCCCTTTGGCTCCTCCGAAGAGACTGTCATCGCTAGCAGCGAGGGAATCATTATCGGTCGTACTAATATCCCTCTGGTCAACGAGGGCGAAGCCCTTTTCCATATCGCGAAGTTCACCGACGCGGGGAGCGTGCAAGAGACCGTCGAGGTATTCCAGGATGAGATGGATCCGAATACCGATGCGAAACCTTCGCAGGAACCACCGATAGTCTAGCAGGTATTTAAACTTGAGCAGCCCCGAGTGCCGTAGCCTCGGGGCTTCTACAAAAAGTGCTCGCTAGAATTTTTCGGCGCAATTAGCGCTACTTTCTACTAAGTCTGGCTCACGATTAAACGCGAATACTCAGCTTGGCCTGCACATCAACGAACGCATCAAATTGACTTAAATAAACCTGACCACTGAGATGCTCGATGAAATCGGACCTTTTTAACATGTCCATGACAGGGCCCTTAACTTCTGAAAGATTCAATGTAATCCCCTGCTTTTTCAGCTGCAGGTTAATCTCCTCCAGGGTTTCCAACGCAGTAAAGTCGATCTCATTAATCGCGGTGCACATCAGGATGACATGGGCAATCTCATCATTTTTGAAAACCGCAGCATAGATACTTTCTTCGAGGTAGGCAGCGTTCGCAAAAAAGAGGCTCTCGTCTACACGCAGGCTGAGTATCTGTGGATAACAATCGACTTGATAGCGATTAACGTTGCGAAAGTGTTCGCTCCCTCGAATAAGTCCAACCTCGGCAATATGAGGTACTGAGGTTCGATACAGATGCAGGCCTATCGACAGTAGAATACCGAATGTCACTCCCGCCTCAACTCCCATTAACAATGTAAGGAACATCGTAACCAGAATCGCCGCGGTGTCACTTCTGGATACGCGCCAGGTCTTTCCAATTATCGAAAAATCTACCAGCGCCAGGACGGCGACAACGATCGTAGCCGCCAGCGTAGCCCTCGGTAACGAGTAGAGCAGTGGTGTAAGGAACAGAGTGACGATGGCAATTAGCCCAGCTGTCATAAGGCTAGCTGCCTGTGTGACTGCGCCAGCATCGAAATTAACTACTGAACGTGAAAACCCTCCGGTAACGGGAAAACCTCCTGAAAATGAAGATCCTAAATTTGCCGCCCCAAGACCAATCAATTCCTGATTAGCATCGATACGCTCCTGACGCTTACCGCCGAGTGTTCGCCCTACTGAAACAGATTCTACGTAGCCAATTATTGAAATGAGCAATGCCGGAAGCCAAAGCGTCTCTAGCAGGCTCATAGATATCTTGGGTAATGCCAGCGCCGGCAGCCCCACCGGAATAGCACCCACGATGGCTACACCCCTAGCCTCAAGATCAAAGAGCCGAACGATCAATATAGAAAGAATCACCGCAATTACTGGAGCGATTTTACTTATCAGTTGCGAATGCTGCTGGCTTATTCCGAGTCGAACTAACACTGCAACCGCGTGCATCCGGAAGAACAGTAATAGACAAAGAACAGCAACTCCAATCATGAGTGTTGGGACATGGAGATTCGGTAATTGTATCCAAAGTGAATCGAGCAATTCGACGATTGTGTCTCCACTGGACTGAATGCCCAATAGATGACGCAATTGACTTAGTGCGATAATAATCGCCGATGCTGTTATAAACGCTGAGACTACAGTATGGGAAAGAAAATTGGCCAGGAAACCGAAGCGCAGAAAGCCAAACAACGTGAGCATTGCTCCCGATAAGGCAGCGAGAGTTATAGCTGCTGTTATTGCACTCTCTTCACCTGCGGCAGCGACTTCCCCTACTGCCGCCGCCGTCATGAGCGAGGCGATGGCTACTGGCCCGACAGATAGAGTACTGCTACTGCCAAACAGACTGTAAAGCGCCAGGGGAAGAATGCTGGCATAGAGACCAAGCTCTGGCGGCATGCCTGCCAGTAACGCATAGGCGAGCGACTGCGGTATCAGCATGATTGTAACGATCATTGCCGCTATCAAGTCACTGCTGAAGGTCTTGCTGTCATAGTGACGCATCCAACGAAGTGCCGGCAGTAACCTCTCCCTTCCCCGCATTTCTCAATCCTTCAGTTCGAAACTTCGCTGGCCTGTATGTCAGATCGAAGTAGCCCGAATCAACTTCTTCTGACTTTAGACTAGAGAACTCAGTTTCTTTGGCGCCGCCAGCCACTCACGCCCTTTTAACATTGCATGCCAATACAGCGCTGGCAATAAATCTTTCTTAAGTATCCAAGCCGCTCGAGTCGGTTGGGTACCATTAATCAGGTACTGAGGAAAAGATGGGAGAAGCTTCCCCCCGTAGCCAAATTCCGCAAGCACTATCTTACCGCGTTCAACAGTAAGCGGACAGGAACCGTAGCCATCATAACCTGCTTCAGGCGCTTTACTCCCAAGCACACTGACGATATTGGAGGCTACAACCGGTACTTGCTTTCGGACTGCTGCCATGGTCTTCGCATTGGGCGTATTCATCACATCACCGAGCCCCCACACATTGGAAAACTTCTTGTGGCGCAGCGTGAATTGATCAACATCCAACCAGCCCCCGGCATCTGATAGCGCACTGTTAGCTACAAATTCTGGTGACTTCTGTGGGGGACACACATGCAACATGTCAAATTCCTCGCAGATCCGAACGCCTTCCTTGTCCGGATCGCTAGATGTAAAATAGGCGCGCTTGGAATCGCCATCGACCTCTACCAAGGTGTGATTGAAATGTGTTTTCGCCTTATATTTCTCAATGTATTTCTGCAGAGCAGGCACGTAGTCCGAAACGCCAAAAAGGACTCCGCCAGAATTGTAAAATTCAACCTGGACATCATCTATTCTGCCTGACCGATACCAGTAGTCCCCCGAAAGATAGAGTGCTTTCTGGGGAGCTCCCGCGCACTTAATCGGCATAGGCGGCTGCGTGAATATTGCTCGCCCCTGCTTTAGGTTCTGGACAAGCTCCCAGGTATAAGGCGCGTGTTCATAAGAATAGTTCGATGTGACGCCATTTTTCCCTAGACTCTCTTTCAATCCTTTGATGCCCTCCCAATTGAGCATAAGACCGGGAGCCACAATAAGCTGTTTGTAGTGTAGCGATTGATCATTGTCCAACTGCACAGTATCGTCGGCAGGAGTAAATCCAACTACCGCTTGCTTGATCCAGGAGACACTATTAGGGATCAAGTCACGGGTTTTTCGTTTCGTCTGCGTGTCTCTAAACACTCCTCCTCCCACCATCGTCCAACCCGGCTGGTAGTAGTGGTTCTCCGCTGGGTCGACCAATGCAATGCGCAGATCGCTTCTGCGTTTTAGCAAACTCGCAGCAACGGCAATTCCACCGGACCCTGCCCCCACGATTACAATATCGAAAGAGGGCTTCGCGCTGCCTTCCTTTGGCATCTCTAGCGAATCTGTTTCTTGCTCTCCTGCATAGTCTTTGACGGCTTCGCTTACATCGAAACCAATCGCTTTCGCCTTCAAAAGAACCGCTGACGCAGAGTCGCCAGCACTGACCCGAGCCGCTGCCCACAAACAGGTTGATCGGTTCCCGGTTCTACAATAGGCATGCACCTTCTGACCCTTTTCTTCCGCAACGCGAAGGAGTTCTAACAATTCAGCGACCTGCTCATTAGTCTGCTCTCCGGATTTGAAGGGCAAATTCACTACAGCTATGCCGTGAGCGCTTGCCTCAAGGGTGAGTTCCTCTACCGAGGTCTGATCTTGAGATTCCCCATCAGGCCGATTGGATACCAGAATGGCAACCCCCTGCTGTTGAAGCTCCTTTAAATCTTCTTTCAGAACTTGGGCCGAGACGCTAAAACCCTCGCTTAGTCTCATTATTCGCATAGCTTTTTCCTTTTGCCATTGCAGCACTTGCTTTCGTATTGAATTACCTCGAACCTGAGCTCTACAGAGATCGTTGCAACAAATAGGGTCGTTCTAGTTAAATGCGTTTATGGGCACCTTAAGATAGACGGTGCCATTATCCTCTGGCGCAGGAAATTCACCGGCACGCACATTCACCTGCAGCGAAGGCAAGATTAGATGAGGCATGTCGAGGGTCTTGTCACGTTTGGTTCGCATCTGGACAAATTCATCCTCAGAAACTTTCTCATTAATATGAATATTCTGTGTGCGCTCTTCGTCGATTGTAGTCTCGCATTCCAGCTCTCTGCCCTCATTACCATAGTCATGACACATGAATACGCGAGTCTCCCCCGGCAATTCCAGAAGCTTGTGTATGGATTGAAAGAGAGTCTTCGCATCACCGCCAGGAAAATCTGCTCGCGCGGTTCCTGAATCAGGCAGGAACAGCGTGTCCCCAACGAACAGCGCATCGCCAATTAAGTGGCTCATACATGCTGGAGTGTGGCCCGGGGTGTGCAGCACATGCACCTCGAGTTTGCCGATATTGTAAGTTTCACCATCGGTAAAGAGGTGATCAAATTGAGAGCCATCGTGTGCAAGGCTCTCGCCCAGATTGAAGATGCCGCCGAACACTTCCTGGACGGTTTTAATATTCTCGCCTATGGCCAGCTTTCCACCCAATTGATCGCGGATGTAATGCCCCGCGGACAGGTGATCGGCGTGAGCGTGTGTTTCAACTATCCATTCGACGTTCAAATTATTGTCACGCACGAACTTAATAATTGCATCCGCACCCGTATGACTAACGCCGCCAGATGCATAGTCAAAATCCAGCACGCTGTCTATAACGGCGCATGACTGTGAGCCTGGATCCCTTACCACATAGGAGAAAGTGTTACTTTCCTCATCGAAGAAATGAGTCACCACGGGAATTGAACTAACTGTACTCTCTGTTTTTGCTGGTTCTTGCACTTGAATCTCCTTTGACTTCGCTAAGTCTACTACTCTACGCGAAGCATTAATTGATCTAGATCTGGTAGCACTATTCAACTGTAAACTGACCCATCATTCCGTTGTCCTCATGTTCAAGGATGTGGCAATGATACATATAGGCTGCCTGTGGATCTGGAAAATTTTCAAACCGCATTATGAACCTTGCCGTTTGTCCCGGCCCAACCCTTAGAGTGTCCTTAAAACCTGCTTCTTGGGGCGCAGGAGCCACGCCGTCACGGTCTAGAATCTGAAACTGGCCATGATGGATATGAAATGGGTGCATCATCATGGAGTCATTGTGAATCTCCCATATTTCAGTATCCCCCACCGCAACTCTTTCATTGATAACGTTTAGATCCATGGATTTTCCGTTAATCGAGAATTCACTACCCATCATGCCCATCGGGCCACCTCCTCCGCCTTGACCCCTGCCCATCATGCCCATACCCATCGGCATGGCAAGCGTGAACTGCCGAGAGCGCACAGCTTCACTCTCTTCAATGCGATTGATGTTCGTCAAAACTCGAGGCAGGTTTGCGGAACGCTCGAGGCTCGATTGGGGTTGCAGGGCCAGGATCGAGAATGTTTCTTCATTCATTCCCAGCATGTTACGCATCATTCCCTGAGGTGCGTAGGGCGAAGCAGAATCCATTGGTAGCGAGACTAAATTTACCGGAGCGCCATCACTGAAATCTACGATGATCTCTGCGCGCTCAGCCGGAGCCAGTTCAATGTTTCTGAGCTTTACCGCCTCTTGCAGGAATCCACCGTCGCTTGAAATATAGTCGAATTCCCTGCCGTCATCGAACGCAAAATTGAAACTGCGGGCATTGGCCGCATTGAGTATTCTGAAGCGCACCTTGCTAGTACTCGG
>CAXBLN010000061.1:0-19740 GCA_963976555.1 uncultured Gammaproteobacteria bacterium | reverse complement strand
TTCATCAGGTAGGTCAGTGTTCCCGCGGACAGATCGCCCAGGTCCGTAGGGTTCATCCGCATCTGATTCCACATCTCTCTCTTCGCTACGGCAGCGTCGAGCCCGATATCCAAAACATCACGCCTGAAACCGCGCGCCGTGGGCTGATTCAAATTGTAATAGTCGCCCATCGATTTTAGCTTCCTGAAAACCTCCATAGGAGCTTCGTCCGTCCAGTCCGATAGCAGGATGGGGTAGTCTCTGTCTACCTGGTGGATTTCCTGATCGCGAGGCGCGATGACGATGGCACCGTATACCCCCAACATTTCCTGAAATTTGGTATGGGAGTGATACCAGTAAGTGCCGCTCTGCTGAAGTTTGAATCGATAGGTAAAGGTTTCTCCCGGAGCAATGCCCTTAAAGCTTATGCCCGGCACACCATCCATCTGGTACGGCAGAATCATGCCGTGCCAATGAATGGAGGTGGATTCTCGCATTCTGTTGCGCACGCGAATTGTCACCGTATCCCCTTCGCGCCAATACAGCGTAGGGCCGGGGATAGAGCCGTTGATACAGGCCCCCATGCGTGGTGTGCCAGTGAAGTTAACCGGCGTCTCTGTAATCTCCAGATCGAACTCGGTACCAGATAATTGCGAAGCGGGCACCTGACTCGCAGTTGTCGCCAGCACGGAACGGGCGATCGGCGATAGACCGAGGAGCGCTCCTCCTGCGGCGAGGCCTTTTACGAACTGACGCCTGCTGCTTACTATCGACTGCTGACTGTTTGCAGCGAACTTACTCAAAATAGTTTCCTGTATGCTGACATGAACTATCGAAGCAGGCCCCCTTTGGATGGCCTTGAATCGATCTCGATGGACAATAAGAGCGACAGTCTACAGGGGGCGGTCTGTCGCCAGAGTGACGCTTTCATTACATTTTTGTAATCCTCGTGTAACCTTGTCGCTAGGAGTTTCAAGATACTATGGCCGAGGCGATGAGTCTGAGCATGAGCTCGATGGTAGATGTAAGGTTGGAATGAGCTGAATGAAGATACTGATAGTTGAAGATGAACAGAAAACTGGCGAATACCTGCGGCGCGGACTCACGGAATCGGGATTCGTGGTTGACTGGGCACAGAATGGTCTCGATGGACAACATTTGGCCAAAACCGGGGTCTACGAACTTATTGTGCTCGATGTAATGTTGCCTGACATCAATGGTTTTGAAATTATCACCTCATTGCGCGAGGCGAACGTCAATACGCCCGTGCTCTTCCTTACGGCGAAGGACAGCGTGGCAGATCGAGTAAAGGGCTTGGAAAAAGGCGCAGATGACTACTTGGTAAAACCGTTTGCCTTCACCGAATTATTGGCCCGTGTGCGCACAATTCTGAGGCGAGGGGTCGCGGTTTCTGCCAGCACTACTATGAAGATTGCAGATCTAGTCTTGAACCTCCCGTCGCGACAGGCGATTCGATCTGGCCAGCGCATAGTCCTGACGAACAAGGAATTTTCGCTTTTGGAATTGCTTATCAGAAAAAAGGGCGAAGTGCTGCCGCGGTCTTTGATTGCGTCCCAGGTGTGGGATATGAACTTCGATAGCGACAGCAACGTGATCGATGTGGCAATCAGACGCCTTCGCTCGAAGATCGATGACCCATTCGAAATCAAGCTAATCCATACTGTTCGTGGCATGGGCTACAAGTTGGAGGCCGCGGATGACGGATCGACAGATCAATAGTGCAAGGCCTGCTTCGCTCGCCACTCGAGTAACGGTCTTCGTCGGTATTACTACGACACTGAGCCTCATCGTTCTGGGTTTTATTGTGCAGCGATCCATAGAGGCGCACTTCCTGCAGCAAGATGTCAGCGAGTTGCAAGTAGTCTCGGAAACAGTGCGTACTATATTGAGCACTAGCGGAAATAGTACAAATAACGCTGAACTGCAAACGGTTTTGGGCCGTGCCGTCTCAGGGCATCATGCCGTCTACTTTATGGTTGCGGACCCCAATGGAAGCGTCATCTATGCCACTCCGGGGCCGGATCTCACAGAGATCGCTCAATCTCAGAATCGAGTAGAGCAGGTCGATGCCGAAAGCATCGATCGCTGGATTAGCGAGGGAGTCACATACCGTGGCGCTGCAATATCGCTGTCGCCGGGGCCCGGCAATTCCCCTACAAATCCGTTGTCGATTGATACACTAGTTGTCGCTATTTCCATGGATTTTCACTTAGAGTTTATGAACAGCTTCTATAGAAATCTTTGGGCTGTTGTCATCGGTATCTGTCTGTTCTCTATTCTAGCCGCATGGATGTCTGTGTATCAGGGACATGCTCCTCTACGCCAGGTGAGTAGCCAGATTCGTGATATTAGTTCTGAAAATTTGCATCTACGAGTAGATGCAAATCAGGTGCCTATCGAGCTGGTAGACCTGGTATCCGCATTTAACGATATGTTGCAGCGCATCGAAGATGAGTTCAATAAGCTCTCACATTTCTCCGCTGATATAGCCCATGAATTAAGAACTCCTATTACTAATATTATGACGCAGACCCAAGTTTCTCTGGGACAAGAACGAAGTACTGACGAATATCAGGAAATTCTATACTCAAACCTGGAAGAATATGAGCGTATGGCAGCAATGATCAACGATATGCTCATGCTGGCGAAGACAGAGAGCGGCCTTCTGGAACCTACGTTTAGCGAAATGGATGTTGCTGCAGAGATAGGCGAACTGTTCGAATTTTTCGAGGCCTGGTCCGAAGAAAATAGTATACAACTCGAACTGGCAGGAGATTGCGCACCGATTCATTGTGATCGCGCTATGGTGCGTCGCGCACTCAGTAATTTACTATCTAATGCAATCCGACACGCGACTAAAGACAGCGTCGTTAGAGTGCTTCTGAAGACCGAATCGCCTGCCAATTTCATCATTGTCGAAAATGCCGGTGCGACGATACCCCCAGAACAGGCGTCAATGATATTTGACCGCTTCTATCGAGGAGATCCCTCCAGACAGCGTCGTGGCGACGGTGCAGGTCTCGGGCTCGCCATTGTTAAATCCATTGCCGACGTTCATGGATGGAAGATTTCTGTTAACTTCGAAGAGGGTGTTACGCAGTTTATTCTAGAGATCCCTGCTTAACTGACCTCGCTAAAGAGGCATCAAAAGATAGTAGATGACCAATCTAAGCCTGTGCTGCTTTGATTGAGTCGTTCTTAAATGCTTAGGGACGAGTAAATTCCGATTATCGAACCGTTTCTCCCGCGTTTTCTAATGGCGGGATAGCTGAATTGAGCTATGATATTGAACTGAGCTGATTCGATCAGCGATAAAAACAAGTTGGAGTAATACCATGCGATATCTTCTTGCCATACTGCTTCCACCGTTAGCAGTTTTTCTGTGCGCAAAACCCATTCAGGCGATCCTCAATATATTTCTCTGTATAGCCTTTTGGGTGCCCGGCGTGATTCACGCTTTTTTCGTCGTTCATGCGCATCTGGCAGACAAGCGAAACAAAGAGCTTGTTAAGGCGATCAAAGAATCTCACAAAGCTTAATAACCAGTTAGACAGGTTTAACTATGACTATAGTAAAAAGGTTTTCGCTAGTACTTGCTCTTCTTTCTTTGACTGCATGCAGCTCAGTCTACTACGAGACTATGGAGCAATTTGGAGTTCACAAGAGAGATATACTCGTGGACCGTGTCGAAGAGGCGCGTGACTCACAAGAGGCGGCCAAGGAGCAGTTTAGTTCCGCTCTGGAGCAATTTACTACCCTGCTGAATTTCGACGGCGGAGATTTGCAATCCGCCTACGATTCGCTAAATGGTGAATTTGAAGAGAGTGAATCACGAGCCAAGGTGGTGAGTGATCGCATTCGCGCAGTCGAGAACGTTTCTGCAGACTTGTTCAATGAGTGGGAAGATGAGCTTGAGCTCTACACGAATCAATCCCTACGTAATTCGAGCGCAGCTACTCTCAGGCAGACACGTGTTCGCTATGAGCAATTGGTTACATCCATGCACGCTGCGGAATCGAAGATGACGCCGGTGGTAAATGCATTTCGCGATCAGGTGCTTTTTCTGAAACATAATTTGAATAGTAGAGCAATCGCTTCCCTGCGGTCCGAGCTTGCGACGATCGAGGGTGATATCTCGGCACTTATTGTGGATATGGAAAATTCGATTTCGGAGTCTAATCGGTTTCTTACTGAGTTGGCGTTGATTTAGTAACAATTGGGCTGTGCAAAAGGCTGAGTAGATTCGAGGGTGTTTTGTGTTGGCTGCTTGGCGGAAATGGGGACAGATTTATTTATTCGGGGGAGTTAAGCGGTCTGGAAGTGAAACCTCAGCCGTTTCCCAAAATGGGGAAATGGGGACAGATTTATTTATTCGGGGGAGTTAAGCGGTCTGGAAGTGAAGCCTCAGCCGTTTCCCAAGATGGGCTCTTGGGTCGGCTATCATATAAGGTTTACATAAATCTGGTGCCCAGAAGAGGACTTGAACCTCCACGACCTTGCGATCACTAGCACCTGAAGCTAGCGTGTCTACCAATTCCACCACCTGGGCATGATTCTAGATGGGTACGGTCCTTTTCGACCGGAGCGCAACTCTAACGAGAGCCGAGAAGACTGTCAATACCGGGGTTTGGTGCTCTCCGGGTGCCTGCTGTCACATACATTGGAGATAGTAGGGTGTATAATGCGTCCTCCTTAATTTTAGTATAGTTTTTTAATGTTCAAATTCAGAAAAAAATCCAAAGACCCCCACGCCAAGCGCGAAGCCGAAAACTACGCCAATCCCATCCCCAGCCGGGAATACATCATTGAACTGTTAGAGAAAATCGGTGAGCCAATAGGCCATCTGGCTCTCTGCGAGCAGATGAAACTTGCCAGTGACGAGCATATCGAGGCGCTGCGACGCCGACTAATCGCGATGAGTCGCGATGGCCAGATTATCAGTAATCGTCGCGGCCTATTCGGGCTGCCTGCCCACATGGACCTTATCAAGGGGCGCATTCAGGGGAATAAGGATGGCTATGGCTTCTTCATTCCCGAGGATGGCTCCGGCGATATGTTCCTCGGTGCGCGGGAGATGGAAAAATTATTCGATGGCGATGAGGTGCTCGCACGACACTCAGGTTTCGATAATCGCGGTCGCCGTGAGGGCATGGTCGTCGAGATTCTCAAGCGCCGCTTCGAGCAGATCGTCGGACGCTACTACAAGGAAGATGGCTTCGGCATTCTGGTTCCCGACAGCAAGCGGGTGAGCCACGAGATTCTGATACCTGATCAGCATGCAGGTAAAGCTGAGGATGGTCAGTTCGTCGTAGCAGAGATTACCGAGTATCCCAGCCGGCGACGCAAGGCGGTTGCAAAAATTGTCGAAGTTTTGGGCGACAGCACTACTCCTGGTTTGGAAATAGAAGTAGCCGTACGTAGTCATGACATTCCTCATATATGGCCCAGCGCTGTTGAGAAAGAGACGTATCGCTTCTCCGAGACCGTTTCCGAAAAGGAATTCCAGGGACGTGCCGACCTGAGAGATGTTCCCTTCGTCACGATCGACGGCGAAGACGCAAAGGATTTCGACGATGCGGTTTACGCGCGCGCACACGCCAAAGGCGGTTGGACGCTCTACGTTGCCATTGCTGACGTATCGCACTACGTAACGATTGGCAGCGCTTTAGATGAAGAGGCGATTACTAGAGCGACATCGGTCTATTTCCCTGGCCATGTAATTCCCATGTTGCCGGAGAAACTCTCTAACGGCCTCTGTTCTCTCAAGCCGAAGGTAGACAGACTCACCATGGTCTGCGAGATGGAAATCGCACCGAGTGGCGAGATGACGGACTATAGCTTCTACGAGGCAGTAATCCATTCCCACGCGCGCATGACCTACAACGAAGTCTCTGACATAGTCGAAGAGGCGCAGAACGATGCGCAGAAGAGTATTCAGGCGACTATTCGAAAGCGTCATGAGTCACTCATTGAGGATTTCGAGAATTTGTATTCCCTGTTTCATGCTCTGCGAGCTGTTCGCGATAGCGGCGGCGCCATGGACTTCGATACGACGGAGACTCGTATCGTGTTCGGCGAAGACAGAAAAATTCGCGAGATCGTGCCGGTGTATCGCAACGATGCGCACCGCCTGATCGAGGAATGCATGCTGTGTGCGAACGTAGCGGCGGCACGACTCCTGGAAGATTCGAAGCTGCCCGCTCTGTACCGTGTACACGAGGGCCCGAACCCGGACAAGTTAGAAAACCTGCGTATGTTTTTGAAGGAGCTCGATCTGCATCTGCCTGGTGGAGATAAGCCAGAGCCTGCGGACTATCAGTACGTGTTGAAGCAGATGGCGGGTCGGCCCGACCGTATTCTGTTGCAGACCATGCTAATTCGCTCCTTGATGCAGGCAGTGTATTCCCCTGAGAACCAAGGGCACTTTGGCTTGGGTTACGAAGCCTACGCACACTTCACCTCGCCTATTCGTCGCTATCCCGATCTGTTGGTGCATCGTGCTATTCGCTATCTAATTCGTAACAAACCAGGTGCACATGTTAAGAAACACAGCGGCGCAGCCGAGCTAGCCAAGAAGGCTATCTACCCATTCGATCTAAAGGACATGGTTCAATTAGGCGAGATCTGTTCAACGGCAGAGCGACGAGCTGATGCCGCGAGCTACAGCGTCATCGATGCGTTGAAGTGCGAGTATATGCAGGATCGTGTTGGCGACGAATTCGTGGGCACCGTCACCTCGGTAACGAGCTTCGGTCTATTCGTTGAGCTCAACGAAATCTATGTCGAGGGTCTGGTGCACATCAGCGAGCTGAGCAACGATTATTACCACTTCGACCCTGTACACCACTGCCTGACCGGTGAGCGCAGCCAGAATGCCTATCGCCTTGGCGATAGTGTTGAGGTGAAGGTGGTTCGTGTCGACCTTAGCGACAAGAAGATCGACCTGCAGATGGTTGGCCTCAAGCAATCGGCCAAGCGCATGGGAAAAACCAAAGTTAAAAAGACTGCTACCTCTAAGTCGAAGAACAAAATCGACAAGAAAAAAGAAGATTCCACCAAGAAACCCAAGAACAAGAATCGTCGAGGGAAAACCGCGAAGGGAAAGAGTCCAGGCGGACAGCACGCAACGAAGAAGACTAATGCCGGTGGCGCTGCGCCGAAGAAGAAGGCCTCGAACAGACGCAGAAAGAAGCCGAACGCGAAGCCCTCTGCTTAATCCGATAGGTTCGACGGCCAGTACTCTCATGAAGAACAAGAAAGACGATCAGGAAAAAGTCATAGGCATACATGCTGTGTCTGAGTTGCTAACTCAGCACCCTGACTCGGTGCGGCAACTAGTCTTACAGTCGGGAAGAGACGACAAGCGCATCCAATCGCTGCGTGAACTGGCTTCAAGCTCCGGTATCGCGATAGCGGAACTAGTGAAAGATGCTTTCGAGCGCGAATTCGAAGGAGTGCATCAGGGTGTAGCCGCCTTCGCAGAGTTTGAGAATAATACGCAGTCAGAAAAGCAGCTTTTCGATCTGCTGAAAGGCCTCGATCATCCCCCCTTATTGCTCGTATTGGACGGCGTCACGGACCCGCATAATCTGGGCGCCTGCCTGCGCAGCGCCGATGCGGCTGGCGTCGATGCGGTAATCATCCCCAAGGATAAGTCTGTCGGGTTGAATGCTACTGTGCGGAAAGTGGCCTGTGGCGCCGCCGAGACCGTTAAGCTAGTGGCAGTGACGAACCTGGCGCGCTGTCTGGAAAAGCTAAAGGAGCAGGGTGTCTGGCTTGTCGGTGCTGCCGATCAGGCTGATAGCTCGCTCTATGAACAAGACCTGGCCGGCCCTATAGCTATCATCATGGGCTCTGAAGGCAGCGGCCTGCGCAGACTGACGCGGGAGAGCTGCGACTTCCTGGTATCGATACCCATGGCGGGTGCTCTGAGCAGCCTCAACGTGTCTGTGGCCACCGGTGTCTGCCTTTACGAGGCTCGCCGCCAGCGACTTAGCCAAGCTTAGGCTGCTAAACCCCGTTAGGCCAAAAATAACCGTTTCCAGATGATGGAGGGGCCAACTTAGCTCTGGGTAGATGACAATAGTGTTGTATTGCCTCCCGATGCGGTGGTATCAATGCAGGTGTGTCGTTCCAGAACACACAAGTGGTGCATATCATCACAGACGCTAAGCGGGATCAGACGCCCCTTTCTATTAGCGAGGATTTTTCTTACCTTGCTAGCTTCCTTGTCAGTGCCGAAGAACGCAACGACGTCGACCCCCTCGAGGTCAGCCAACTCATCAGCCTTCAACTCACCATCAAGACACCAATGGCCCGAGGTCGCTGGCGCACAGACAACTGCAGGACACCCTAAACTGCGTGCTGCCCCCGCTTGAAAGTAGGCGTCTTCCGCGGTGGGGCCAAGACAGAGAACAACTCCTCTCGGCCAGACGTCCAATGTATTGGATTCACCCGTAGGCCCTGGCATTTCTGTGGAATAGAGCAACTCCAATGGATGTTTCATGGCATCGTCTAAAACCACCTGCACCTGCTTAGCGGAAATAAGCCTCGCCTCCTTCGGACAAGAACCGGCGCGTCTTTTCGGTTGATAGAAACGTCGAATGTAATGCGGCCCTCCAGCCTTTGGCCCGGTACCTGACATTCCTTCTCCCCCAAAAGGCTGCGTTTCGACCACCGCACCAATTTGATTGCGATTAATGTAGATATTGCCAACCTGCAATTGCTGAGAAATAGAGTCAGCTCGTTGACTGATTCGAGTGTGTAGGCCGAATGTCAATCCATAACCGCTACGATTCACTCCTTCAATAATTTGCTCGAAGTCCTTCGCGTCAAAGCGTGCAACATGCAAGACTGGGCCAAAGATTTCTTCCTGCAAAGACTGTACGCCGTCAATCTGTATAACGGCGGGCCCGACAAAACTTCCTTTAGTGGGCGCGCTTAGTTGCTTGATTAACTTTCCCTGCACCTTAGCATCAGCAATGTGTGCTTCGATCTTCTCTTTCGCCCCTTGAGAAATCACCGGACCGACATCAGTGGCCAAAGCATCGGGCCCACCGATAACCAATTCGTCCATCGCGCCACATAGCATCTCCAAAAAATCATCTGCTATGTCCTCTTGTACATACAGCATTCGCAGAGACGAGCAGCGTTGTCCTGCTGACTGAAAAGCGGAGACGATAGTGTCGCGCACTGCCTGTTCGAGTAGTGCGGTTGAATCGATGATGGCGGCATTGAGGCCGCCGGTTTCAGCAATCAGCAAGGCATCCGGTGAGAGGTTCTCGGCCATGGCTTGATTTATCGCCTGAGCTGTATGTGTTGAACCGGTGAAACAAACTCCAGCGACTCTCTTGTCACTGACTATATACTGACCAATGTCTTTTCCAGTGCCTTGCACCAACTGTAATGCGTCCGCGGGTACACCAGCTCCCAACAATAGTTCGGTCGCTCTGCAAGCAATGAGTGGAGTGAGTTCAGATGGCTTGGCAACGACGGCATTGCCTGCTGACAAAGCGGCAGCGACCTGCCCTGTGAATATGGCAAGGGGAAAATTCCAAGGAGAGATGCAGCATATAATTCCACGCGCAGGGGCTCCCTCGTAGACCTGGCATTGGTTGCCATAGTAGCGCAGAAAGTCCACAGCTTCTCGCAATTCGGCGACAGCGTCTGATAGTGTTTTACCTGACTCCCTGCAAAGCAATGCCAAGAATTCTGCAGAGTTTAATTCCAGGGAGTCTGCCGCAGAAAACAGAGTCGAAGCCCTTTCATTTGCGGTGCTCTCAGTCCAAGGCTTGGCCATGGCGAGGGCCGATTCCAAGTCTTCCCGACTAGCCATTAGTACTTCGCCTACAATGTCTTCATCAAGAGACGGATTCACAATTTTTACTAAACACGGCGAAACGAGTGCCTGCTCCGGCGGTTTACTTAGAATGGAATGTGCCGTCCAAACTTGCCCTAGAAAAGCCGAGCGATTCTGCTCAATGTTGGTGACGTCAGTTGGGCTGCTAGTATCCCAGCCTCGCGACGCTAGCCGAGAAGGTTGATAGATATGCGTAGGCAATGGCAAATTGCCAGGTCGCTGCATCGCTTTGACTTCAAGCTTTTCAAACGGATCAATAGCCAGTGCGACTGAGGGCAGTTTTTTGTCGTTAATCTGATTAACGAAAGACGAATTCGCTCCGTTCTCCAGAAGTCGACGAACCAGATAGGCTAACAAATCTTCATGGGGGCCTACCGGAGCATAGATGCGACATGACGCAGCCGTATCTTCGATCAGGTGATTGTGTAACCTTTCGCCCATACCATGTAGTCGCTGGAACTCGAAACGGCTGTCTCCGGCCAGTTCGAGAATAGTTGCGGCAGTCTGTGCGTTATGAGTTGCGAATTGTGGGTAAATTCTCTCGCTGTACTCAAATAGTTTTTTTGCGCAGCAAACGTAGGCAATATCGGTGGCGGTTTTCGACGTGAATACTGGGTAGTCTTGCGCACCAATGACTTGGGAGGTTTTGATCTCGGCATCCCAATAAGCGCCTTTGACCAGCCGCACTGTAACCTTACGATCGAGTTCCTGTGCCAGCATATTTAACCATTCGATGACTGGCACCGCTCGCTTGCCATAGGCTTGAATTACCACGCCAAAGCCATCCCATCCTGCGAGCGACTCATCCCGCAGTGTCATCTCCACTACATCGAGAAATGGCTCAAGTCGATTCGCTTCCTCTGCATCCACAGTTAGCGGGATGCCTCCCTTTTTCGCTAACTGACACAACGATATCAATCGGGGTACAAGTTCTCGCTTCAGTCGTTCTGCTTGAGAATATTCGAACCTGGGATGGATAGCTGAAAGTTTTACAGAGATACCCGGTTGCTCGATAACTGATTCTTGTGGCGCGTCACTACTGATCGCTTCAATCGCTCTAGCGTACGACTCAAAATATGCATCTGCGGCTGCCTGCGTCAGCGCCGCTTCTCCCAACATATCGAAGGAGTACAGATACCCATTTTCAATATCTGGTTTGGCACGCTCGAGCGCTTCCTGGATAGTCTGTCCAAGTACAAACTGATTGCCCATCTCCTTCATAGCCTGACGAACCGCCGTGCGGACAACCGGTTCACCCATACGCTTGACAGTTCGATTGATAAGCCCAGTTATACTCGAACTGTTGTCTTCATCGAGCACTCTACCAGCGAGGAGCAAGCCGATAGTAGCAGCGTTGATAATGCCAAACTCAGATTTACCAAGATGATCGACCCAATCAAAATGAGTAATCTTGTCGTTAATCAATGTGTCGATGGTCGCTGAGTCTGGCACTCGCAACATGGACTCAGCGAGGCACATCAAGGCAATACCCTCGTTAGTCGATAGTCCATATTCGCTGAGGAACTGGTCCATCATTCCAGGCTTGCCGGAGTAGCGAATGTACTCTATTAGTTCTAATGCCCGTTCGCTGATACGCTTGCGTTGCTGTATAGAGAGTGCACTTGACGCACCAAGCTGTTCCAACACCCAGAACTCATCTGCGAGATGATATTCTTGAATTTTATTTCTTGAAGCTATTTCCATATTCATTGGATTCGGGTTTCCTGTAAAAAGTCTAGCTTTAGAGGAGACTTGACCTGCCATTCATTCAAACCATTTCTAGCCACCTATCCAGCGGCACTCGTAATAGGTTTTGTAAGCTAAATTGTCACTGGAAGCATCCTCTTATTACAACTCCTTCATAGAGTTTCAGCGTCTGCGATGTCAATTGGTTGAAATCGCAAGCCAATGCGAGTGGCGAGTTTAGAGCGAGTAGAAATCCAGCCATTATCGGATAGAAAAGTATCCGAGAGAGGAAGATAGAGACAGTTTCAGTGTTATCTAACACTGCCTTCGTGCTACTGACGTAATAGAAGTCGAATAACCCTGGCAGCGCCGACCCTATCACAGTTACCACCATCCAGCTCATACCGATGCGTCTCGCTGCAAGGAGGTTATGGCAGGCGCTACAACTATGGCAGCGAACTTGATTCAGCCCTGCATTGTCATGTCAGGTCATGCTAATCGCTCAATGTAAATGTTGATAACTTATTGATTTATAATATATTTTATATAATGGTTGCGCTCGGCTAATACGTGATGTCGTGCGAGGCAGTGCCTTCCTCTGAGCTAACATCGACCCTCGAAGGACAGCAGGTCTCGGTTAGTGATCGATGCCGTGTTCGGCAGGACGCCGAGCTCGAGCGTACAGGGATGTATCCATGGCGTGCATCGCGCGGTGACTGAGTCCTGCTGCCCGATCATAAAACCCCGCAATACTGGCAGTGTGCTTAAAGCGCCATATGAAGGCGCCCTATTCAGACTCAGCAACCCCTAATTACCGTTAAAGCTTGCATCCAGCACGCTAAATCCCTAGAATTCCCCCTCTTTTTTACCTGCGGGACTTGTTTTCGCAGCTACATAACTCCTTGTCTTACCGCGCACAGCACTGTTCAGTGGAAGGCATTAACCCAGAAGGAGTCTCTATGAGACACTATGAAGTCGTATTCTTGGTGCATCCCGACCAGTCCGAACAGGTCCCAGGGATGATCGAGCGCTATACTCAGTTGATGGCCGATAGCGGTGGTCAGATTCACCGATTGGAAGACTGGGGCAGACGCCAACTCGCCTACCCAATAAACAAGATCCACAAAGCCCACTACGTACTCCTCAATATTGAGTGCAACGCCGAAGCTTTGGAAGAACTTACTACTCTATTTCGCTTCAACGATGCGGTTATTCGTAACCTGGTCATCAAGGCCAAGGCGCCTGTAACTGAGGAATCTCTGATTCTGAAGGGCGAGCGCGAAGGTAAAGAGCGCAAGCAACGCGCCGAGCAAAAGCGCAAGATGGAAGATGACGCAGCCGAAGCGTCGGCAGCGAAAGCGAAAGCGGCGGCAGCTGCAGCAACAGCAGCGGAAGAATCCGCAGCTGAGGAGGCACCTGCTGAAGAGGAGGCACCAGCTGAAGAAGCTCCAGCAGCCGAAGAGGCTCCTGAAGCGGCAGCAGCCGAAGAAGAGAAGCAGGACTAAGTTACTGCGACATCCGAACCCTTTCCTTGAAAGAATAAAGATAGACAGACAGGATAAAAATTATGGCTCGTTATTTTAGACGACGTAAATTCTGCAAATTTACTGCAGAAGGCACAGTACAAATAGACTACAAAGATCTTGAAACCCTGAAGGCTTATGTTTCTGAGACTGGCAAGATAGTCCCAAGCAGAATCACAGGCACGAAGGCTCGCTATCAGCGTCAGCTCGCCACGGCTATCAAGCGTGCTCGCTACCTGGCATTGATTCCCTACACGGATAGCCACCAGGTTTAGAAGGTAGCAATCATGCGCGGCCTTGCCGAATTCGTAATGAAGGGACGCAGACAGGCCATCATAGCGGTGCTGCTGCTAGGTCTGATACCGCTCGTGAATTTGCTAAGTCCCGTAGTCGTGGGTTTAGTTGTATTACGCAAGGGCTTGCAGGAGGCAACGCAGGTTCTGGTTTGGGCTGTTCTGCCGATAGGCGGGTGGGCCCTGGCAGGCGATCCGGTTCCCCTGATTATGTTGTTGGGTATCACCGGCTTGGCAGGACTACTGAGATCTTCAGAGTCTTGGGAGTTTACGCTGCTAGCCGCAATCGCCGTAGGCGTTTGTGTAGAGATATATCTGCGGGTGCAACCGGCAGTTTTGGATCTGATGTTTATACAGATGCAGCCAGTTCTCGATGCAAACAATTTTGCAGATGAACAGGTGGATTCAATGCGGAATGTGCTACCCAGCCTATTTGGCGCGGTGTACATGTTTCTCTCCATCGTTCTGCTGATGTTGTCGCGCTGGATGCAGGCAGCTTTGTTCAATCCCGGTGGATTTAGACAAGAGTTCCACGGACTACGGATAAAGCAGAAGGTAGCATTGATCCTGGTCGGCTCAATGATGCTGGCTAATTTTGGATTACTCATCCCGCAGAGCTGGATGTTGTATTTGGTTTTACCGCTGATGTTTTCCGGACTCGCTCTGATACATGCGGTAGTGGCGGCGAAGAAGTTGTCGAGTCTATGGTTGGCTGTTTTGTATGCACTCATTGTGTTGCCACTGATAGCGAACCTGGTTGTGCTGCTGGCGCTTCTAGATAGCTGGTACGATTTTAGAAAACGCCTGCAGAAGCCGGCGTAAAGAGACAAACACTGCATAGCAGTGCCAGAACAGAATTTGAGATGAGGAAGAACTAATGAACGTTATCTTGCTAGAAAAAATGGCGAACCTGGGCGACATCGGCGATACAGCTACTGTTAAATCTGGATTTGCGCGTAACTTTTTGTTCCCAAAAGGGAAAGCAATTCCTGCGTCGAAACAGAACCTCGCTGACTTTGAGGGTCGTAGAGCGGAGTTAATGGCTGCGCACGACAAGCATGTAGCGGCAGCCCAGAAGCGACAGGCCGTTGTTGATGGCGCAGCGCTCAGTTTGCAAGTAAATGCGAGTGACGAAGGAAAGCTGTTCGGCTCTGTAGGCACGCAGAATATCGCTGACGCGCTGAACGGAAAATGTGGTTCCGACATCGTGAAGGCAGAAGTCTTGCTGCCCCATGGCGTTATTCGCGAGCTTGGAAACTATGAGATCGTATTAGATCTAGGCTACGAAGTGACGGCGACGATCAACCTTGCCGTACAGGGCCTCGATGCCGCCGCCGGAGTCAGCGATGACGGCAGCATGATCGAAGAGATTGAGGAAGCTGAGGCCGCTGAAGATGCTGCCGCAGAAGTCGCTGAGCAGACTGACGCTGAAGAGCCGAAGGCTGATTAGGACTGAGTCCACAGGACTGAGCACGATAGCTTCTAGTCCTTGACCTGCCCAACTTCATGAAGCACCATCTGTTCATTCAGATGGTGTTTTTTTTTCGCCGCAAATTTCCTTAATTTATAGAACCTAATCATGTCCTTCGATACTCCCCACAACCCTCAGAGCCGCGAAGTTACAAACGTTGCGGCATTGAAGGTACCACCTCATTCGGTGGATGCGGAACAGGCGGTGCTGGGTGGCCTGATGCTGGACAACACAGAATGGGATAACCTGGCCGACGTGTTGCTGCCAGAAGATTTCTACCGCTCAGAGCACCAGATCATATTCCGCGTGATGTCGCAGCAGAGCGAAGCGGGCAGCCCCATCGATGTGGTGACTCTGGTTGAGTCGCTTAACAGTTTGAATGAATTGGAACATGCCGGTGGCGTCGAATATCTGGGCGAGCTGACCGATAACGCCAGAGGTACGGCTAATATCCATGCCTATGCCGAGATCATCCGCGAGCGCTCAATCCTGCGCCGGCTCATCAGCGTCGCCAATGGCATAGCCGACAGCGGATACAATACCGGCGGCAAGAAGGCGGCGGTCGTCCTGGACGAGGCGGAGCAACAGGTATTTAACATTGCCGACGAGAGACCGCAAGATCAAGGGCCCATCCCGATCAACCCTCTGCTCAGCAAGGCGGTAGATCGTATCGATGAACTCGCTGGATTGGATGGCAGCCTAACGGGACTGTCCACCGGCTTTACGGACCTCGATGAGATGACCTCGGGTTGGCAGAAGTCGGACTTGGTTATAGTAGCCGGACGTCCGTCGATGGGTAAGACGGCCTTCGCCATGAACCTTGTCGAGAATGCCGTATTGAAAACGGAGAAGCCGGTTCTGGTCTTCAGCCTGGAGATGCCGGCAGAGAGCCTGATCTTTCGTATGCTGTCCTCTATAGGCAAGATCGATCAGACAAAACTGCGAACCGGACAGCTGTCCGAGGAAGATTGGCCAGGGTTTAACAATGCCGTCGCTAAACTTAAGGATCGTCCACTATTTATCGACGACAGCGCTGGGCTCAGCCCTATGGAAATGCGTTCTCGAGCGCGCAGGATCGCGCGTGAGCACGGCAGCCTTGGCATGGTGGTTGTGGACTATCTGCAGCTCATGCAGATAAAGGGTTTCGGCGACAATCGCGTAGGTGAAATTTCGGAGATATCCCGTTCACTGAAGTTACTCGCGCGTGAGTTCGAGTGCCCGGTGATTGCCCTGTCGCAGCTTAACCGTAGTCTGGAGCAACGGCCGAACAAGCGGCCGGTGATGTCGGACTTGCGGGAATCGGGAGCGATCGAGCAGGACGCAGATATAATCTCATTCATCTACCGCGACGAGGTCTACAACGAAGATTCACCAGATAAAGGCATCGCGGAAGTCATCATCGGCAAGCATCGAAACGGTCCCATCGGTACTGTCAGGCTAAGCTTCCAGGGACAATTTACGCGCTTCGAGAATTACGCTCAACCGAGGTATGACGACAGCTACACCCATGGATAGCCAACCGCTGCCGATCCGGACCCCATTATGATTGACCATTCCCTTCGCGCCTGGGCGTCGATAGATCTGGACGCGCTCAAAAAAAACCTCGCGCGCGTTAACGTCCACTGCCCCGAGTCACAAATAGTGCCTGTTATAAAGGCGAATGCCTACGGCCACGGCGTGGAGCAGGTGGCCACCGCGCTACAGGTGGCGCATACGAACTGTGCAGCCTTCGCCGTTGCTACGCTCACCGAGGCGATGCAGCTCCGCACTCTTGGTATAAGCACCCCGATCTTATTGCTCAGTGGTTTTCGAGACCGCGGGGAGATGGATGTCTGTCTCAACCACCAATTCGAACCCGTCGTTCATTCGATGTATCAGTATGACTTAATCTCGAAGCATCTAGAAACCGAAACTCCCGCTGGCGTCGGCAGAGTCTGGGTAAAGTTCAACAGCGGCATGAATCGACTCGGGCTGGAAAGAGAACAGGTATTGAAAGTCTATGCAGACCTCGATCGACATCCGGATGTCGAGGTGGTGCTCATGTCCCATCTCGCCAGCGCCGACGACCTTGAGAATCAAGCGGCGATCGATCAGACCAAGAGCCAGGTTGCAGAACTGGATTCGCTTAAGGAATTACTTGCAGCATCGACGCAGGGCCCCGTGCAGGCGAGTCTCGCCGCATCGGCGGGCATACTCGAACATGGTCAGACGCATCATCAATTTGTGCGGCCCGGCTTCATGCTCTATGGCGGCTCGCCCTTTTCGAATCGCTCAGCTGAGGACTTAGGCCTGCTTCCCGTCATGACCCTAAGCGCGCGCATAATGGCTATCAATGATGCCGAGGCAGGCGCGGCCATAGGCTACGGCGGAATCTATCGCTGCGAGAAAAACACACGGGTCGGCATCGTCTCCATAGGGTATGCCGATGGCTATCCCCGTTCCGCAAGAAATGATACGCCGGTGTTAGTCAAGACAAAGAGCGGGACGAGTCGTACGGGCCTGTTGGGCAGGGTCTCCATGGATATGATTGCGATCGATCTAACGGATATCGAAGCGGCCGCCGTGGGTGATGAGGTAGTGTTATGGGGGGCTGGACTAGCCGCCGATGAGATCGCCCGCTGCGCGGACACAATCGCCTATGAATTATTCTGCAAGGTCACCAATCGTGTAAAGTTTATCTATACTGATGAATGACTTGTCGATTTTTGCGTTTGGACTGTTTAATTCGTTCACTTTTCACCCATCGCACTACGAAGTGCAAACTGAATAGATAGTATGGCAAAGAATAAAATAGCTTTTGTATGTACCGACTGCGGCTCAGAGTACGGGCAATGGCAGGGCCAGTGTGGATCCTGTAAAGCATGGAATACGCTCTCGCAGATAAACCTGGGAAATGACAGCAGCTCGTCCCCCGCTACAAAAGTCGACTTCCGCAAGCAGGGATATTCCGGCGAAAAATCCAACGTACAGAATCTCTCCGACATCGATCTGGAGGCGCTGCCTCGCTTCAGCAGTACCATCGATGAGATGGACCGCGTACTCGGCGGAGGCCTGGTTCCCGGCTCTGCTGTCTTGATCGGCGGCAATCCTGGTGCGGGCAAGAGTACGCTGTTATTGCAGATCATGTGTCTACTGGCCAACTCGGGTAAATCGGCGCTGTATGTCACCGGCGAAGAATCCTTGCAGCAGGTGGGCATGCGGGCGCAGCGGCTAAATTTACCCCAGCAAAACCTCAAGATGTTGGCTGAGACTAATGTGGAGCAAATCTGTAAGGCGGCGCAGGAACATCAGCCGCAGCTGTTAGTGGTTGACTCGATTCAGGTGATGCATAGCACCGACGTGCCTTCGGCACCGGGCAGCGTCTCTCAGGTCCGGGAGTGCGCAGCCTATCTTATTCAGTATGCGAAGCAGACCAACACTGTCCTGTTCCTGGTAGGGCACGTCACTAAGGAGGGCAACCTCGCAGGCCCGAAGGTCCTGGAGCACATGATCGATTGCTTCATCATGCTGGAGGGCGGCAGTGACACCAAGTATCGAATCTTGCGTGGGCAGAAGAATCGCTTCGGCGCGGTGAATGAGCTCGGTGTATTCGCCATGACCGAGACGGGTCTCAAAGAAGTAAAAAATCCTTCTGCGATTTTCCTGGCGCGAACAGAGGAAGACACACCCGGCTCGATCGTCATGGTGCTGTGGGAGGGTACGCGCCCGCTACTGGTAGAGATTCAGGCGCTGGTCGATGGTAGTCAGTTAGGTAACCCGCGCCGCGTTGCAGTGGGCCTTGAGCAGAACCGACTGGCAATGTTGCTGGCCGTGCTACATCGTCATGGCGGCCTGTATATGGCCGATCAGGATGTATTTGTGAACGTAGTAGGTGGCGTGAAGGTAACCGAGACTAGCGCCGATCTGGCATTGCTGCTTGCTATAGTCTCCAGCTTTCAGGATAAATCCTTGCCCAAGGATCTCGTGGTGTTTGGCGAGGTAGGCTTAGCCGGTGAGATTCGTCCTGTGCCCGGTGGGCAGGAACGCTTGGCTGAGGCAGCGAAGCATGGCTTCACTCGGGCCATCGTGCCAAAGGCAAATATGCCCAAGAACAAGATCAATGGCCTCGAGGTGATCGGCGTGAGTAAGATCGCGCAGGCTCTCGAGGCAATCTAGACTCCAGTCTAATCTGGAGCTCTATCGAAATCTTCTCTGATAGTGCGAGTCGCTAACCAGTAGTGTAGCGCACACCACACATTAACCATCAGCGTAATCGACATCGCGTAGCGCAGCGAGTCGACCCCATAACCCGGCTCGAGCAGATCGCTCATGTATCCTGTCAGCATCGGGCCAAGTCCCAACCCGATCAAGTTCAGAACGAACAATAAGATCGCAGATGCCATCGCGCGCATGCGAATGCCCACCAGGAAATGCGTCGATGCTATGCAGGGCGCCAGATACCAGCCACCACAGAAAACAGGCAGCAGATAAGAGAATGCGGCTGTATACCCATTGGGCATTACCAAAAAGGTAATCAAGCCAAGGGGAATAGCCAACACCGTGGAGATGAAGGGCACCCAGACATACCAGGTCTTATCGCCTGTCTTGTTAGCCATGCGGTCGGACACCCATCCACCAAAGAAGGTGCCGGCCAATCCGCCGATACCCGCGATCATTCCGTAGTACCAGCCTACATCCAATATCGGCATGCCGTGTACGCGACCGAGAAACAATGGCATGAAGTTACCCATACCATAGGTGACGAAGGCGTGTAGCGCGCAGGCGAAACTGAGATGACGAAATGATTTTCTAACCCAGAGAAACTCCAGTACGCGCAGGAAGCCAGGAGGCGCTACATCCTTGCGTGATTCGGCCATGCCTCTTGGCGGCTCTTTGATTACGAGTCTAACCAGTGCCGCAAGGAATAGG
>CAXBLN010000060.1:0-20124 GCA_963976555.1 uncultured Gammaproteobacteria bacterium | reverse complement strand
GTTTCTCTTTACGAGGGACTAACGGCGTGGATTTTGGCGATAACATCAGCGACCTGGCATTCGATGAGGAGTGCGGCGATCCCCGATTCGCCGGGCGTGGAATGGCGAAAGCGCTAGCTGACATAGACATGTTTCACGATGCGCAGGATTGCCGCGTGCTGTATGAACAGGGCTCTATTCGCATACTGCCTGGTTACGCTGTTGTGCTTAGCGGGCGCCTCGAGCGCGGCAGCCTTCGTGCGGGAGATGAGATGAGGAGCAATGGCAGCTATAGCGATAGTTACTCCATCATAGGCGACCGCGGTGACGCTATCGAAGTGGATCTGCGTTCGGGAGAGTTCGATACCTACCTGATAGTCCGCCCGCCCAGAGGCGAAGAGCTTAGCAATGATGACTTCGAGGGGAGTGTCGATCGATCTCAGGTAACTATCCCGCTCGCGCTTACAGGCGTTTACGAAGTCATCGTATCCAGCGCCAGGCAGGGTGAGAGCGGCGCCTACACGCTTTGGATCACGAAGGAGGACTAGCCGAATCCTAATCTCGCTGCATGCATCGCAATCCTAGAACACTTTAAACACTGGAAAAATTACGCTATTGGCAGGGCTCAGTGACTGCTCAAGATAGTCATCGAAGAAATTCCAATACGCCAATCCATCGTCTGCCTGTGGCTCTAGCAAATAGAATATTAGATTGGCGAGGCGGTTATTCAAAGGGACGTAATAGTCACCCGATTCGAATAACTGCTCTGCCTTTTCAAACTCACCCTCTAACAATGAATTTCGGTGATTATTCTGCACGAAACTCTGCTTGCCGATGGCGTCTACTCGAAATCTCTCTCCGTTAAATTCCTGTCTGGCGCTTAGCGGGTTCACCTCTATGCCGTGCTGTCTCAACTTGGCAGCTAGTTCGGAAAATTGTGCGGGAAACACATAGGCCACGGGCACTGTGGCCGATTTAATGGCCTCGAAAGCATTAAAATTCTGCACCCCTTTTATCTCGACTATCTCGGAGCTACGTACGAATTCTGTGCTCCCATCTTGCAAGCTGTAGGGAATGTATTTGTAGCTCAACAAGTCTAGCGGTTCATCGAGAGCCACCATCTCAAACTGCACGCCGTTCGCAAAGTTTCCGCCATTCTGTTCGATCTGCCGTATTACCCTGGCATCCGCCTGTCGGTTAATACTTCTTATCTCAGCGCCATGGCTATTCGTGTATTCCAGAATCTCATTCACGAATGCGTTTGCCGCGTGCACGCGCTTGTAGAATCGATCGTGAGCGAAGGTTTCGCTGAGTATCGCCATGCGATTCCTCAAACCCATATTGTTTGTTAGGTAACGCGGCGCATGATGATAGGTTCGCCATTCTGTCGGTGGCCAGTCGCGGTAGTCGAAGCCACCATACCAATTGAATTCCAGATTAAATTTCTCCTGCACCGCTTGGCGAATAGCCGGCAGCATGACATCGGCCGTATATTCCGATGGAGCGGAATCGCCCGCAGTATGATACGAAGGAGCATAGGTGAGAGAGTAGCCGTGCCAGGTGCCGTTGGTGGTGTGTAAGTCGACGAATAGATCCGGGTCCCAGCGCTGAATGACATTCCCATAGAGCGCCGCCGTCTCGAGGGTATCGATGATCATGCCGTCTCGGTTCAGGTCATAGCCATGGGCGCTGCGCTGGCCTGCGAGCAACGGGCTCTGTTCCTGCGAGGGTCGTGAGTCCGCTGTCATCTGATCGTTGCCGTCCGAATTATAGACTGGCAGGAACAGTAAGATCTGGTTCTCCAGAAGGTGTCTCTTATTGCCGTGGAGAATCTCGCGCATGGCGATGAGGCTGGCTTCCTTTCCCTCGACTTCGCCACCGTGAATATTGCCCTGAACGTAGACGATTACTTTCTCAGATGCCCTGGCCTGTGCAGGTGTCGATATTGGCGGATCGGCCAATACCAGCAATGGAACCTGTTTTCCCTCCAGGCTGATAAGCAAAGTTTCTCTATGCAGCAGGTCGCTGCTGGATTCAAGCGCATCGACCACCGACAGCACTTCGGCGAAGCTGCTGGTCCGCTCGAAATTACTAAGCTCGGCAGCGGTGATCATGGCCTCGGTGAAACCATTCTCCTGCTGAGCATGAGCGGTGATATGCAGCGAAAACCCTGCCAAAAGTGCGAAAATCAGTCGTTTCATTCTCTATCTCCAAGGGGCTGACCACTGAATGCGATGCCGATTCCGAGGGGAAAAAGGTTCACAGATGCGCCATTCTAGCCATGTCCCCGTGTCAAAGCCAAAAGACGGCCACCGTAGCCTCCAGGCAGTGCCAGAAGCAGACCAATCCGGCGTATCGTCACTCATTTTGTAACAGTGTGTAACGATTATCGAGCAATCACTCGGAAACGCCCGTATTTCCTGCCTTTGCGACGTTCCGCGCCAGTTTGAGAAGTTGCTTTTTGGGCCGAAAACTAATAGCCTCGACTGTAGCTATAAATGTCGTAACTACGCATGTCGACTAAGGGTCTGACATGCATCCCACTACAACGAAAAACGGAGCAATGTCGGTGAATTCAAAACTAACACGCAGACGTTTTATCAAGGGAGTTATCTTCTCTGGTGCCGCCGCTACTACCGGCACGGGAATTTACCTCGCAGCGAATGCCCAGTCGGGCCAATCTGCTGCCGAACGCTTGGTAACACTCAACATTAACGGTCGCAACCGACCCGTTGATGTACTTCCTACGGAAACACTGGCCTACACGCTACGCTACAAGCTCGATCTGACCGGCACCAAGATCGGTTGTAATCGCGGCGAATGTGGTGCCTGTACAGTGTTGATCGAAGGCGTCCCCAACTACTCATGTTCAGTGCTTACCCACAACGTGAAAGGCAAAGCAGTGGTTTCCATCGAAGGCGTTAAGGCCAGCGACGGCACATTGCACGCTGTCCAGCAGGCATTCATTGCTGAGAACTCTCCCCAATGCGGTTTTTGTACTCCGGGTCAGGTTATGTCGGCGGTGGCCTTGCTAAATAGCAATCCACGCCCAACCAGAGAGGAAGCTCTGGCAGCTATGTCGGGAAACCTCTGCCGTTGCGGAGCTTATGAACATTATCTTAATGGCGTGATGCGCGCCTCGGGGCAATTAGCATGAGTACTCATATAGGTTTTGATTTTATACCGCCAGACGTACCCGGAAAGGTAACTGGCGAGATTAAGTATGCCGAAGACTACAAGCGAGAAGGCATGGTCTTCGCCCGCTTGCTCACCAGCCCTATGCCAAGTGGCCGCGTGGTAAGCATCGACGCATCCGAAGCACTGCGCATGGACGGCGTGGTCGGTGTGTTCACGGCGGACGATCTTCCGCCGGTTCCACCGCCGGGAAATCCTGCATTGGCTTCGGAATATGTGACCTATGTCGGTCAACCGATTCTGGCAGTCGCCGCAATTAGCGAAGAAATAGCCGAATCAGCAATCGACAAGATTCGCATCGACTTCGAGCGTCGTGACTTCGTAGTGGATCCAATCGAGAGTCTTTCACCAGGTGGCAGTAACGCCTATCCGGAAGGCAACGTTCTGGTTCGAACGCGAGAAGAAGGTCCCGAGGGCACTCCTATCGTTGGAGCCGAGATTCGCGACATCAAATGGCCTCAATCTGCGATCGATGCGATAAAGTCAGGCAGCGAGCCAGTAGGCGCAGAATTTACTACCGAGTGGGCTTTTGGCGATATCGATGCTGGTTTCGCAGACGCGGCACACATCATCGAAGAGCCCTTCGTGACGATCGGCTATCCGCACCATTCTTTAGAAGCCAGAACAGGCATGGCCTACTGGGAAAATGGCAAATGCTATTTCCACGGTTCTTCCCAGAGCCAGAGCGCTAACAACGCTGGTCTCGCCAGAATGTTAGGCATCGATCTGGCAGACCTGGTGTTTATCAATGAGGCCACTGGTGGCGGATTTGGTTCCAAGATCGGCCCGTACCCGTTCATGGCAATTACCGGTAACTTCGCACGCGTTCTTAACCGCCCCGTGCAACTGCGCATCACCCGTGAGCAGGAGTTCTACATCGGCTCGGCTCGCTCCGGTATGCAGGGTTGGATCAAGGTCGGCGTTAAGGAAAACGGCAAGGTATCTGCGGTAGATCTGGTAATCGTGAACGATGGCGGCGCCACCGGCGGTGGTAGCGGCAACTCCTCGGCACAGCACGTAACCGTAGCCTATCAGCCTGAGAACATGCGTTATCGCGGTATTTCCGTTTATACCAACACGACGCCTCGTGGCGCACAGCGCGGACCGGGTCAGAACGAAATGGCGGCGGTACTCGCGCCGATGACAGACAAGGTAGCGAGGGCAGTCGGCATGGATCGAGTCGCCTTTCGCAAGGTAAACGTGCTCGATAGCGACGGTTTCCAGGGCGGCAGTCAGGGTCCTGTAACCAGCGCATTCGTGCGCGAAGCTCTGGACCAGGGTGCACGCACCTTCGGTTGGGATGAGAAGCTCGCGGCTCCGAAAGTGAATGGTAGCAAGGTCCGCGGCGTTGGTGTCGGCATCGGTTATCACGGTGCGGGCGGCAGAGGCTACGACGGCTTGGTTCGCATCGCACCAGACGGCAGACTCTTTATCCACAGCGGCGTGGGCAACCTCGGTACCTACTCCTATGCTGGCACTTGTCGTGCGGCGGCAGAGGCCTTGCAGGTTCCTTGGGAGCGCTGCGAGATCGTCAACGGCCGTTCCGACAAGCATCTTCCCCACAGTTCCGGTCAGGGTGGATCGAATACGATCTTTACTCACACTCGAACGAACTGGGTAGCGGCACAGGATGCCATCACCAAGCTCAAGGAAATCGCAGCTAACGACCTCGGTGGTGCAGCGGCTGACTACGAGATCGGTGACGAGCGCGTCTATCAGAGCGCCAATTCGAGCATCGGATTAAGCTATGCGCAGGCTGCACAGCGAGCGATGGAGCTTGGTGGAAAGTACAGCGGTCAGGAATATCCTGACGATATCAATCCACTCACTCAGCTTGCCGTTCAAGGCCTTGCTGGAACAGGTTTGATTGGCGTGTCTAAGGACAACATCCCGGGACAGGGTCAACCTCCTGGCGTGGTTGTCGGTTTCTGCGAAATCGAGATGGACAAGGACACGGGCAAGTTCGAGATTCTGGATTACACCGCGATCGCCGACTGTGGCACCGTGGTTCATCCGAAGAACTTCGACAATGCCATGCGCGGCGGAGCCGTGTGGGGTGTAGGTATGACCGCTCTCGAGCGTCACGTCTACGATCCGCAGAATGGCCTGCCGGCCAATACGGGCCTGTATCAGAATAAGCCACCGACTTATTTGGATGTGAATCTGAATACGAAGATGGGCGGCGTGAATATCCCCGATCCACAGAATCCAACTGGAGGAAGAGGCATCGGCGAACCAACGCAGGGCGCATCAGCGGCTGCATTGGCAAGCGCTATATCCGACGCACTAGACGGCCACCTGTTCAATACAGCGCCGACTACGACGGACATGATCATAAACCACTTGGCTGGTAACACGTACAGCACCAAGTCCCTTAAAACTAACACTTTCTAGAGGTTATCTATGCCATCTCATGACGTAATGCCTAATATGGAACTGTACCAACCGGTACAGGTAGAAGATGCCCTAGCTATAGCCGATCGGCTCGCCGATAGAGGCTGGTTAGTTGGGGGCGGTCAGGATACTTATGGCTGGTTGAAAGACCGAGCTAAAGACTCCGACGCACTAATCGATCTTAGCGCTATCGAATCTCTCCGTGGAATTCGTGAAACGGCCGACGGTATCGAAATCGGTGCTCTGACCACGTTAACGGAAGTTGCAACGAGCAGCGCGATTCAGGCGAAGTTCTCTCTGCTGGCCGAAGCTGCAGGAAAAGTAGCTAGCCCGCAGATTCGCAACATCGGCACACTCGGTGGCAACGTCTCACAAGACGTTCGTTGCTGGTACTACCGTCGCGGACTGTCCTGCTACCGAGCCGGCGGCAACCTGTGCTACGCGGACACGCCTCAGGGCATGAATCGCGAACACTCGTTATTCGAAGTAAGCCGCTGTGTTGCTGCAAGCCCCTCTGACACTGCTCCTGCTCTGGTCGCGCTCGATGCGACTATGGTGATTCGCAGTGTAGATGGCGAGCGCACTCTGGCTGCTCAGGACTACTTCGTAGGCCCCGCCAACGATATCGAGAATACGACTGCGCTGCGCACAGGTGAGATTCTTACTGCTGTAAGACTTCCAAACACTTGGGCCAATGCAACGTTCTACTTCGAAAAGGTCGCAGACAGAAACGTATGGGATTTCTCACTCGTCAATGTTGCGGCAGCATTCAAAGTAAGCGGTGGAGTTGTCGAAGATTCTCGAATCGTCTGCGGCGCCGTACAGTGCACGCCGCGTCGCGTCACTAACGTGGAAAATGCGATCCGCGGTCAGGCGAAGAATTCTGCAACTGCAGAGTCTGTCGCAGCAATGGCTACGGATGGTGCTCGCGCACTAGCGCACAATGGGTTCAAGATTCCATTAATGCAAAATCTGGTGAAGCGCGCCATTAGCGCCTAGACCCGAAAGCCGCAAGGCTTTGAAAGAGAGAGGAGTTAGGCAGTCGCTAACTCCTCTTTTTTTGTGTTCAGAAAATATGCTACTGCAGTATATCTGGCCTGCACATCACGATGCCCGGGCTAGAACGTCATGCGAATTCCCGCCGACAAGATATCGATATCCAGATCTCCGCCTATGGTTTCGTACTCCGCCACCAGGTGAAAATTTCCACCCAGGCGATAGAGGAAACCTACTTGAAAGCCATCGTCGTTATCTGCATCCTCGATGTTATTCCACGAGTAACTGGCATTGAATTCAAGCCTGTCTGTCCAGTCGTTGCGAAAACCGACACGAATGGTATCTACATCGAACTCGTTACCGCTCAACTCCCAGGTGTTATAGGTGTAGCTGGCAAACCAGCTGTCTCCCCGCAGACCAAACCCATAACCCTGGGTATCAAAATCGTAATTCGACCCGGCGAACTTACCATCGGAATCGCTTCTATCGATTACGCCAAAGAGACTATCTCCGAGGGCAAGCGATAGTTTTAGCTTGTAGCCATCTGGCTCGACATCGATGCCAGCGAAGTCCATGTCATAGCCGATAGAGCTAATCTCAAGATAGGAATAGGACGGCGCATGATGCTTATGCTCATGTTCGTCCTCTTCTTCCGCCTGTACCCAAGAGGCCAACGACCCCAAAACGATTACCACGCCAAGGTTTCTTATTTTCATCTATACCAATCTCCCTAAGTAAGAACGCAAACCAATAACACTATGACACTCCCGCCAGCCCCATGAGAATGACTAGAGAATAAGTTCAGGGAGCTGAACTCAGACTTAATGCAGGCTTAGAATGATCCTGCCTGAGAACTCCTTATAGATGGAGCCATGCACTACTGCCGATCTGGGAGACAGCATGAGCGAAATAAGGTCAGTCTGAAATTAGCCGCTCTCCCATAGCATCGTGCCAGTAACGATGGGACCAAGACAAATCAGTAAGTGACCAATCGGCCCAAGGTCTGCTAAGTTTACTGCACTATGAATCGGTCAATTCAAATAACGTTCCTCGGTCTGTTGTTGCTAGCAGCCCCGCTGTCACCTGCTGCGGAGAATGAGACTGCACTTAACAATGTCAGCTTCGCAGACGTGCTCGCCCTCCCCTATCGAGAGGCAGACCTTAAACTTAGCTACGGCATGGATCAGTTTCAGTATGGCCAGCTGTGGCTACCAAGCGGAGTGCCCGCTTCAGCTAGCCTTGTGCTGATCCACGGCGGTTGCTGGCTCAATCAGTTTGATATCGTTTACAGCCATGGCTTGAGTTCGGCGCTGGCCGATGCTGGTTATGCGGTATGGTCTCTGGAATACCGGCGCACAGGTGACGAGGGAGGAGGCTGGCCAGGCAGCTTCGAAGATGTCCTCAGCGGCATTAATAAACTCGCCGAGATAGAATCTGTGGACACGGAGAATCTCGCCATCCTTGGCCATTCCGCCGGCGGTCACCTGGCCTTGCTGGCTGGCTCTAGAGCTGAGCTGCTAGATGTTCAGCCCGACCTCATCGTCGGTCTCGCTGCGATTTCCGATGTCGTAAGCTATGCCGAAGGCAGTAATACCTGTCAGGCTGCGACACCATTGTTCATGGGCGGCGATATTCGCGATCGGGCTGCGGAATACTTCGATGCCAACCCAATCAACCACGGTCTGAACCCTAACACTGTGCTTATGCAGGGGGATATCGATGAGATCGTCCCCCTCTCGCAGTCGACTCTTGAGGGTGCAAGAACAATTGTAAGTCCGGGCTCTGGTCACTTCGACTGGACTCATCCCGAAACGGCGGCGTTCCACCAACTACTAGAATTGCTAGATGAACACTTCTAGAGAGCCACCTGCACAGATCAAGGCGCTGGATCGATCCGATAAGCTCGCCGCTAAGCGAGACGAGTTTCTTCTCCCGGCAAATACCATTTATCTCAATGGCAACTCCCTCGGGCCACTTACTCGGCGAGCACAGCAATGTGTACAGGAAGCTGTTCAGCTGCAATGGGGTGAAGATCTCATCGCCAGCTGGAACAAACACGCCTGGATCGATTTACCCTTTATTGCGGCAGAAAAAATAGCGAAACTCATCGGTGCCGAACCGAAGCAACTCGTCTGCTGCGACTCCGTCTCTATCAATCTATTGAAGTTGCTTGCTTGCTGTCTGCAGATGCAGCCGTCACGCCAGCTCGTGCTATCGCAGACAGATAATTTCCCGACGGACCTGTACGTCGCACAGGGATTAGAATCACTACTAGGCTCCGCACGCTGCGAGCTGAAAACAGTAGCGGAAGACGAATTAGTTGGTGCCTTAGATGAAGACGTTGCAGCGCTCTTTCTTTCCGACGTGAATTTTCGAAGTAGTGACAGACATGATATAGAGCGGCTAACTGCGCAGGCGAAGGAGAAGGGAATCCTCGTCATCTGGGATCTGTCCCATAGCGCGGGAGTGCTACCACTGCATCTCGATGCATGGAACGTTGATTTCGCAGTAGGCTGCGGCTACAAGTACTTGAATGGTGGGCCTGGCGCTCCTGCATTCATTTACGCTAACGAGAAACATCATGCGGCGTTGACGCAACCTATCCAGGGCTGGATGGGTCACATCGAACCCTTCGCTTTCGATCCTGCCTACAGACGCGGTTTGGGCATGGCACAATTTCTAGTCGGTACCGGGCCGATACTTTCGCTGAGCGCACTGAACGGAGCGCTCGACACGTTTGCGGCTGTCGCAATCTGCGATGTTCACAGTAAGACATTGGCCCTCAGTGAATTGTTTCGAGGCCTGATGAGCCAGGATGAATATTTCTCGAGTTTTAAACTGGAATCGAGGAGCGATTCGGCTCGGCGCGGGGCACACCTGGCTTACTCTCACGAGCAAGCCTATAGCATCTGTCGCGCCTTGAATGAAACCGGTGTTGTCGTAGATTTTCGCAGCCCGGATATAATCCGCTTCGGATTCTCGCCTCTGTTTCTGCGCTACGAAGATGTTTGGCTGGCAGTGCAAGCCCTGCGGGAAATCGTATCGGAAAAAACCTATCTGGCACACCGATTTTCCCGGAAACTCAAGGTCACCTGAGAACCGACCGCGTTTATCCGGCTCAGAACAGATAGTTTCCAATAAAATACGAGCAGGTCATGATTACTATATAGCAGGCGAAGATAACGCTGGCGACTGGTAGTAGTTTAGCGTCTCGATTTTGTTCATGTATGGACATGCTGTTCTCTCCTGTTAACTTTAGGAAAGATCATAAAATGAGCTGAAGTAGAAAATATTGATTTATGTCATCGAGATTTGATTCTAGCTCTCAATTGCTAGCCATTTTTGCAGCTTAGCCAAGACCGTCCGGATTGGGAGACATAGCCAACAGCAGTGCTTCGCGCAACTCTTCCTGTCTGAAAGGCTTGCCTAAAAAGCCCGTCATGCCAGATGTTTTGAGGTCAGCGGAGTCTTCATGAACGACGTTGGCAGTCACGGCGATCACGGGAATACTGGATTTACCACCGCCCATGGCGCGAATCTTTCTAACAGCCGTTACTCCGTCCATCACAGGCATCTGCAGATCCATCATAATAATATCGACACTATGGTCGGGTAGATAGTCTAGAACTTCTTTGCCATTGGACATGGTTACCACGTTATGTCCGTCTGCCTCGAGCAGACGCGAGAGAACCATTCTATTCACGGCGTTGTCATCGGCGACCACTATCGATAGCGCCGAGAGTTTAATTTCGGCTCGGCGTGTCGGTTTCATGTCCGGTGCACTCTCGCTATTTAGAGGCAGGAACACAGTAAACGTAGAACCTCTCCCCGGAACCGAATTAACCGATATCTTGCCGTTCATGGCGGAGACTAGCTGTTTGACTATGGTCAGGCCGAGGCCAGAGCCGCCGAATTTTCGCATAGTGGTCCTTTCCGCCTGAACATAAGGTTCGAAGAGGCTGGCCTGCGCTTGGCTGTTTATGCCTATGCCGGTGTCGGAAACCTTAAGGCGCATGCGATCCAGTGCTGTGTCGAGCACTACATCGACCTCACCGCTGCTGGTAAATTTGACAGCATTGCCGACGAGATTGAGTAGAATCTGGCGTAACCGAGTGGGATCGCCGCGAACATATTCGGGAATATCATCCTCAATAGCGAGTGAAAACTTAACGCCCTTCTCCCTCGCTTGAAACTCCAGAGGAGAAAGAGTCGAGCGGACTAACTCATGGATTTCCACCGGGACCTGTTCTAGCTCTATAGTTTGACTATCGAGCCGGGACAGATCCATCACATTGTTTATGAGTTCCAGCAGCGTCTCGCTACTCTGCAGAACCACATCCACCAATTCTTTCTTCTTGCTGGGCAGATCCCCATCTTTTAGTAACTGCGAGGCGCCGATGACACCATTTAGTGGCGTCCGTAGCTCATGGCTCATCGCCGCGAGGAAGGAGGCCTTCGCCTGCTCTGACTGGCGCGCCTCTGTTTCCGCGAGGGTGCGATCGTGCACCTCTTTCTCTAACTGATTTACGGTGTGAAACAGCTTCTTTTCGGCGGTAACCTGAGCATTGCGAAATACGAAAGTCGCAGCAGCCAACAGAAACAGGACCAGCGTCGCCTCGAAGGCCAGCGCAAGCGGCTGTGCTCCCGGCATCGGCCCGGAGAAGGGGAAATCATATCCCGTATACTGCATGTAGGCGAACACCCAGAGCGTGATCGCGCACACCATAGCCCATAATACTCCCGCCGTGCGCCCGGCCACCAGAGAGGCAATTGCAGGAAGGCTGAGTAGCCAAGACCAGGTATTGGCCCAGACGCCTACGGACATCATCGCTACACAGATCACGATCCAAAAAGCGGTAATGGGAAGCTGAGAGGCCAGAAGTTGCTGATTAAAGTAAGCCTGAAGATAAAGCCCAAAGAACACCACGATGGTCGCCATGGCTATATAGATATTGTCGCGTTCGCCACCGGTATAGTAGTTAGACACAAAGAGTCCAATCGCGATTGGCAAGACGCAGAAGATAGTCGTTGAGAGTGTGCGGCGTTCACGGAGAGTTACAGGATTTGCTCTGGAAGGCTGCAGACCTCCATTCCAGAGAAACTTTAGATGATTAATCAAAAACATGTTCGCTCTACCAGCCTGAAAGGCCTGGGTATATCCCCTCTAGGACCAGGAATTTCCGAGCTGAGTAAGATAACACAATCGATCGAGCGGGGCAGGTAGATTCAAGCCAATGCAGAGATAAGTATGATGTGCTTCAAACTTGAAGCACTAATTAATTTTATGACCTAGATGCTTCTGCGATATTTCGTAGACTGCGTCGAACCAGCCTGGCTCATCGTTAAGATTGGGAACCAGTTGAAAGGCCTCGCCGCCGCCCTCCATAAATTCCTCTCGGTACTCAACTCCGATTTCGTGAATCGTCTCCAGACAATCGGAGACGAACGATGGGGTTACCACCGCTATCTTCTTATTACCGCTGACTAACATTTTCTGTAGATGCTCATCCAGATAAGGCTGAATCCAAGCCTGACGACCGAATCGAGATTGAAAAGCGAGAGAATAGCGGTCTTCATCCCAACCTAGCGCCTTAACGATATTCTGCGTCGTTGCAATACACTGCGCACGGTAGCAATAGCGATTGTTGGCGGTGATCTGATCGCAGCAGCTGCCAAATTCACAGACATTATTGCTATCAGCCTTCCTTATATTAGATTCAGGCAGTCCGTGGTAACTAAATACCACATGATCGATGTGCTCCGCCTCTAGATGCTTGCCGATAAGGTCGGCCCAGGCCCGGACGAAAGCTGGCTCGCCGAAAAGGTCATCTACGAATTGCAGTTTCGGCGCCGCTTTCCATTTAGCAGCTTCCTGTCGCACTTCATGAAACACCGAGGCAGTCGTCGCCGTCGAATATTGCGGGAACAAGGGCAGCACGAGTATCTCGTCTCTACCCTTGCTCTGAAGTTCGGCCATGGCTTCGCCAATGAAAGGATGGCTGTATGCCATACCATTAAGAACCAGCACGTCCTCTCCCGCATTCGTATAGGCGCTTTGCACACTTGCCTGCAGCCGATCCGCATAGACCTTTAGCGGCGAGCCCTCGTCCATCCAGATGGCAGCGTAGTCTTTTGCAGTCTTGGGGGCACGAAAAGGCAGGATGATCAAATTGCGTAGCAACCATCTACCGAGTGGATTCATATCGAACACATAGGGATCGGAGAAAAAATATTTGTAGAAGTCCCGAAGACCCTTGGTAGTGGGCTCGGCGGGGGTACCCAGATTTAACAGTAATACGGCTTTTGACATGAGATTGAGACTTCGTTCCTAATTGAGGCGACAACACAGCTATACGCCAATTCTACACAAATTGGATCAGTTCGGCGCTATATCCCTCTCCGTACTTCTAATCTGTGATGGCCGCCTGTTTGGGCAAGCCTTTTATCGTATTGATTCCAAAACGAGATTAGCAATTTCATGGCACAAATTATTGCCAGCCAGACAGGAATGCGATGTAATTCTGCAGCGGCGTCGAAGCAACCTTGTCAGTCTCGCAAAACTGAAAAATACCATCCAACTTTGTAAGATGGAGCGTGTATTCTTACAGGCTATCAATACATTAGAAAGTGTTATAACTTAGATCGTCTAATCAAAAACTCAGTAAATCCATCGCATAAAAATAAATAGAACAAAAGGAGTTTCGCATGTTCTTAATTCGCCGTTTTAGTGACCTTCGTCACACTTCTCAATTTTATAGCTTGGCCTTGGCAGGATTATTGGCAACTTTTTCTACGCAAGCACTGGCCCAATATCAAGTTAGCGATAGCATGTTTCCAGCCAGAAACGCCAAGCAAGAAGAGTTAGGCAATTTATTGTTCTTCGACAAAATTCTCAGTGGCAATCAAAATATATCCTGCGCCTCCTGCCACCATTCATTTGCGGGCACGGGTGATGGATTGGCATTGCCTGTTGGCGCCGGCGGCACTGGCTTTGGGGTAGCTCGTGAGTCAGAAAGCAAGATGGGTCAACTAATCAGTGAACGCGTGCCTCGGAATGCCCCATCTATTTTTAACTTGGGTGCGAGTGACTTCACCGACATGTTTCACGATGGAAGAGTCGCTGTAGATAGTTCGCAGGCGAGTGGGTTTTTGAGCCCAGCTGGCGACAACCTGCCAAGCGGCTTGAACACCGTACTCGCCGCACAAGCTATGTTTCCGGTAACTTCAGGCACTGAGATGGCCGGGCGCGACGGTGAGAACAGTATCGCCATTGCCGCCGCTGCGGGGGATTTAGCCGGTGCTAGCGGAGTTTGGGCGCAATTGGCAGATCGCCTGCGTGGAAACTCCGAGTATGCCGCACTATTCATCGACGCCTTCGATCATATTAATACTGCAGCTGATATCAGCTTCGCTGACGCTGCAAATGCTATTGCTGCATTCGAAGCTGGCGCCTGGCGTTGCACAGATACGCCATTCGACCGCGCGGTAGGCAGTGATGGGGCGCTATCCAATACTGATGTGTTGGATTCTATTAGCCCCAAGGTACTGCGAGGCGCCGATTTGTTCTATGGCAAGGCCAATTGCTCCGCCTGTCATACCGGTCCTTTTCAGACAGATCAGCGGTATCACAGTATAGCTATGGTCCAGATTGGCCCCGGCAAAGGTGATGGATTTAATGGCCGTGACGACTTCGGGCGTGAGAAAGTTAGCGGCGAAGAGTCAGATCGCTATAAATTTCGAACACCCTCTCTCAGGCAGGTTGCTTTTACCGGCCCGTGGGGCCATGCCGGAGCTTATGATACTTTGGAGGCAGTAATTCGCCACCATCTAGACCCGGCACAGAACCTCGATACCTATGACACCAGTCAGGCAAAGCTTATTTCTCGCGCGGATTTGGATGCAGAAGATTTCATATTGCTTGAGGACGATAACAGCCGAGCTGCGATTGCCGCATCTAGTGAATTGCCCGCGAACCCACTCACTGACGGAGAAGTGTCTGACTTGGTGGAGTTTCTTACGGTGGGCTTGACTGACATGAGCTGCGTCGATCTCCGTCGTGATGTTCCTGCAAGACTGCCCTCTGGATTGCCAGTGGCAGACTGATGAATACCTCAGCAATACTCGCAAGATGAGCTCAGAAGGAATGTAAAGAGGTCGGCTGAACAATGATGTGCTCCGACCTTTTTCTCAAGACGCTCCTGCTAAACCCGTGTTCGATGCGAGGACTCGTGAAGGTGTAAAATAGCGGATTGTTCCATATCAGTAACAGTAACTCTGGTCAGACTTAGGCTCTCTATTTGCTTCCCTCGTCCTCTTTGGAGTAAAGCGCCAACTCCGAATACATCCATTCAAATTCAATGCCGGGAAAACGAGGGTCGGGTGGCGCAAGCCCCAGAGACTTCACTCCCATCTTACGCATTAGATCGGCATTCACTTTTGTGTTCTCAGAGATTGTATAGCGCGCCCCATCCTCCAGTGCCTGCCGTCTATGCGCGAGGGTTATAGCCTTACCCAAGCCGCGCCCGACGAAGTCTGGATGCACGACGGTATGTTCCGGAATGACGACTGAACCCGCTAACCGAATTCCCTGCTTTTTGTAGTAGTCGCCATGATGGGTACTCTCCAAATCTCTGTAGTAGGTATAGCGCGTGGCCGCGATTAGTTGTCCTCGCCAATTAGCAACGCGGTGCGTCGCAATTTTATCTACTTCCTCCAAACATTTGTTTTCTGGAAAGTAAGACAGGTCAATCATGCCATTGTGGCTCCAAACCTCGACGCGAAAACGCGCTATCTTTTCCAGCCACTCTGGAGAGTCGACTTCTTCCAGAACGAACTCATTCTTCATTGATCACGCTCCGGCGTGAATTCAGAGATAAAATTTTGAAACTTGCGCTCCGTTTCACCTCTGAAATCACTGCAGCGCCTAAAGGATAGCGGCGGCGGCGTGTTCAATGTATAAGCCTCCTCATAAGCCCGCCGGCAACTCAAGGTCAACTCCGAGAAAAGCCCCTCGTCGCAGTCTATGCGCATTTCAATCGCGCCGCTGCCATCCTGATAGGCCTGATACTTGCGTACGGCCGCCAGCTTCTCAGTTGCTAGCCGGTAGACTGCGGACTGTAGACCGCCCCAACGTTCGAAGGTGCCTTCCGGCAGGAACGCTGTGCGTCGATAGCGACCATGTACCGCACCGAATGTGGCGAGTGTACGACCACAGCTGCAGAGACCTTCTGTTGCCTCCGCCAGGTCATCTGCATCGTAGCGCAATAAGGGCATGGTGTAGTTTGAGAGAGACGTGACCAGGAGTTTCCCCCTGGAACCCGCGGAACATGGTTTCCCATCTTCGTCGACTATCTCTACTATGCAGTGCTCCTCGTGGACGTGATAGCGGCCACCGTCGGGGCAGCGCGCCGCGACCAGGCCGATCTCATTCAGCCCGTAATCCTGATTGACGGGAACTTGCAGTGCATCTTCAATCTGCCTGCGCATATTCGGTGTCAGGGTGTTGGAAATGCCCTGAACTGCTCGCAGCTTTTGCTTTGCGGCGCTGGCTATTTCTTGTAGAGAAATGAATTCGAGACCGGATGACTGCATGATCAGATAGTCTGGCTTGAGCTTATTCAGTAGCTCAAGCTGATCAAAGATTGTGTTCGTATTGGTGAAGCCCCAGCTCCTGCCAGTTTGAAACAGACCTGCCATATAAGGCCAGTAATCCAGTTGCAATATCTCACGCTTCTTTAGCAGCGAACCTTCCGGTGTCTTCGCCATTTCTATATCGGGGCGGATAGAGAGCAGCGTAGCCATGGGATCGTATCTGAACCAGCGTAGCTCCCGCTGTTTGAGCCACGGAAACATTCCCATACTACGCTTGTCATGATGAATAATGATCGGCTCGCCCGTCGTGCCCGATGACCGAGTCGTCTTAGTCTCGCGCTGATCTGGCGCAACGTGCAGCGGCCGGAGCCTGTCGGCATTCGCAGCCACTGCTGCCTTGTCGAGTATAGGTAGTTCGTTCAGGATGCTAATGTCGCGAAGATGGCGGCGCTGAATCTTGGCACGCGCGAACAGATCCTTGTAGTAGGGAACGAGATCGTAGCAGTGTTCCAATAGACTTCGTAATGCGCGCGCCTTGAGCTTCTCGAGCTCCTCGACTGGACTGTATTCGTTGGCGGCCAATTGCTCGTGCAGGGAAGAGCCGCCATAGTTCGGGTGGAGCTTCCAGGCGGCGTTGGCCTGTTTTTCTGTGTTGTGGCTAGTAGGCAAGTTTCTATCCTGTATTCTACGGTGGCCCTGGGAACAGGTTCATCTAACTCGCATTTGGCTCTCGTGTAATTCTCTCAGGAGGAGATTGGGTCCTTGCTGTCCTGCTCGAAGAGTTTCTCTAATTCGAGTCTACCTTCTTTGGCAAGGTTAAATAACTCTTCCATATCATCCATATGCGCTGCTGACTTGAGCAGCATCTCTTCGTCATGCTTGCGAAACATACTCATTACTTCCAGGGCCTGGCCTTCTGTGTAGCCCAGGTGCTCGAGAGTGTCGGTCGCGGCTTCCAGGCTGCTCGCGAAAGTCTCGCGTATCACATTGTGAACATTCCTTTTGTGAAGCTCGTAGGCATGAAATCTATCAATCGCTCGCGCCACAATACGGATGTTGGGGTTCTGCTCCCGAGCCAGATCAACGATCTGCAGAGACTCCTTGGCATCGTCCACAGCTAGCACGAGAATTCTAGCGGTCCCTACCCCTGCAGATTTCAACAAATCAAGACGGGTTAAGTCGCCGAAAAATAGCCGATTGCCAAATTGTTCTACAAACTCGACTTGATCGGAATTCTTGTCCATAGCCGTAAAAGGCACATGACGAGCCTGCAACATACGACCGACGATCTGACCGAATCTGCCGAACCCCGCGATGATTACCTCTGGCTCATGATCGTCCCAGTGCGCATCCTGTTCTGGAACCTTCTCGCTCCTGCAGTGCCAGAGCTTTCGCTGAATAACCACCAAGGGTGATGTCAACGCCATGGTCAAGCCTACGATAAGGGTGATCTGGTCCGTGAGCTGGGCAGTAAACAACTCCAGCTCAGTGGCCTTTGACAGCACGACGAATGCAAACTCACCGCCTTGAGACAACATCAAGGCCAACTGAAAACTCTCTCTGAAAGAGACTTTTCGCCAGCGCAAGATAGCGACGATGAGTACAGTCTTAATAGCAACCAATGCCAACGCCGCCGCAATCATCAACAGAGGATTCGCATACAGTAAAGGCAAGTTAAGCGTCATGCCAACCGCGATAAAGAACAGCCCTAACAGAATGCCTTTGAAGGGTTCAATATCGGACTCGAGTTGGTGGCGAAAATTGGAGTTGGCTAATAGTATTCCCGCGAGAAAGGCGCCTAGCCCCATGGACAGACCTACCGCCTCCATCAACACGGCCACGCTAATCACGATCAACAGACTGGCGGCTGTCATCACCTCGCGGTTATGTGTGCCAGCGACTATACCCAACACCCTGTTCAACGCGAATCGGCTAACGGCAAGCACGAGAAGTATGGCTATTACGCCGTAATACCAGGGTAGCGCATCAGCATCATTGGCGCCGGTTTGTGCAACGAAACTGACCAATACAAGAATCGGAATCACCGCAAGATCCTGCATTAGCAAGATACCGAATCCCTTACGGCCTAGTGGCGAAGCGAGTATATGTTCTTCGTTCATTAACTGAATGGCGAATGCGGTAGATGACAGAGCCAGAGTTAGGCCTAGCACTAATGACTGCTGAACACTGAGTGATAGGAGTAAGAGTAAGCCCCCGATCACAATCGTGCTAATTATCATCTGACTGCCACCGATCAATCCGATGTGGCTGCGCATATTCCAAAGCTTATTGGGAGCAAGCTCCAAGCCAATGACGAACAACAGGAGAATCACGCCGTATTCAGCGAAGTGCAATACTTCGACCGGGTCAGCTACGATTGCCAAGGCATGAGGACCTAGAACGATTCCCGCACAGAGGTATCCGAGGATGGAACCGAGGCCGATCTTCTTGAACAACGGCACCGCGATAACGGCCGCCAATAGATAGTACAGCGCATTGACTAACAAACTATCTGGATGCATAGAGACCTCAAATATAGCGGCAGGGGATTCCTGCCCTGCCAGAAAAGCATCGTGGCGTGTATAGCATGGCTAAAATACTGAGCGAAAAGTCGCCACATCGTTGCGAGCAGAAGACGAGTAGCAAAATCGTGCTAACCCCAAGCTATTTTAACCGGCGGATAGCTACACACTGCCATTCGAATTATCAGTAACTAACTATGCAGCGTCCTTCCTTCCACATCTGACAGGAAATATAGCGTATAAGACTCCAGAAAGCCCGTACCTATTGGCTTGTAGCCAATTGGGTAAGTTAGTAACAAAAACTGGAGAATTTAGCTGCATTCCCCTTTAAACCCAGTAAACTTAGGTGCTCAGGAATATTCTTCCTTCTTTAACAAATTTCCAATACAGGGGAACAAAACGTGAAAAGATCCTTGGGATTAGCCCTAGCAGCAGCCCTAATTGCTAACACGGCACTGGCCGGTGAACGAGTTGGTGATTTCGCGCTGATCGACCATCAAGGTGCTTTCCAGCACATGGCCTGGTATGACGATAATAGTGCAGTAGTGATCGTGCCTATGGCGAATGGTCAGGCAGACGCCGAGAACTTGAAGGCTCTGCAGCAGAAGTATACTGAGCAAGGCGTTCAGTTCTTCTTGTTGAACCCCGGCCTGCACACTGACCGCGCTCGTATACAGAACGAAGTAGCGGCTCTGGGTCTGGATATTCCCGTGCTGATGGACGACGCTCAACTCGTGACCGAGATGCTCGGTGTTAGTCGCATGGATGAGTCTGTTCTTTATGATCCAAGCAGTTTCGAACTGCTCTACCGTGGCCCGCTAGCCCAGATGGAAGCCCCTCTACAACAACTGCTCGCTGGCGATAATTTCGAGATGACAAGCGTCCCAGGTACCGGTCAGACTATTGCATTCTCAAATTTAGATGCTCATGCCAACCTCTCCTACGAGAAAGACATTGCGCCCATCATCGCTGAGAACTGTGCGAGCTGTCATCGAGACGGCGGCATTGCCCCCTTCGCTATGGATAGTAATCTCGCAGTACAGGGTTGGTCACCAATGATTCGTGAAGTGGTCATGACTAAGCGCATGCCCCCGGGTCAGGTCGACAATAAGGTCGGTCACAAAATGAAGAACGAGATGAATCTAAGTGACGACGAGATGCAGAAGCTCGTGCGCTGGGTGAACAATGGCTCCAAGGTAGACAGCGACAACGATCCTCTAACAGCTCTCACATGGCCAACTACAAAATGGTCTCTGGGCGAGCCTGATCTAATCGTGAAGGTGCCTGAGCAGTCTATCCCCGCCACCGGCGTCGTAGACTATATGGATATACCTGTGGATCTTGGTTTGGAGAAAGATGTCTGGATCAAAGGTAGCGAGGTAGTCCCTGGCGACCCGGCAGTTCTCCACCATATTATTACTACGGTAGTACCACCTGAAGGTGCACC